>CAZYFL010000015.1:1518-16993 GCA_964646805.1 uncultured Elusimicrobiaceae bacterium
TGTGTTGAATTCTTCGGTGACTAATAATGGCACGGGGGTGGGGGGCGGGGAGGGCGCTGTCTTTCACCGGGGCGGGGGGGGCAGGTTCCGGGACGGCCGCGGCGGGGGCCAGCGTCCCCTGGCCGATAAGCGCTGAAAGCTCGGGGTAAGTTGAGGCCTCCTTCCAGTCTTCCGTTTTCTCTCCCACGGGCGTCTGTGGGCAGACAAGCAGCGAAGGCGAAAAAGACGGAAGCTCAAGCAGTTTTCCCTTTTCAAAAGGGCCGAGAATCTCATTGTTAACGTATGCCCAGTATTTCATAAGCGCCTTTTCCAGTATATTCTGATTGAAAACAGCTTTGCCGATTGTATGTCAGGCAGACAGAATTCAGGAGTTAGAATTCAGAATTCAGAATAGCCTGCGAACAATCCTCATTCTGACTCCTGGCTGTCGGTGGTTACGATTATACGCCGTATAAATTCTAATATTTGCCTGTTACGGAAATAATAACTAATAATTAAATCCTTATATTTGTACAATATTTGCGCGGGCGCCATATCAAGGGCTGCCTGCCTGCAGGCGCCCATCAAACGGCCAATTTACCCATGGACATAAAATTTTTGCGGATGCTTATCTTTGCCCTTTCAGGGTTGATAGCTGTCTTTGCCCTGCTTATACTTATTAATTATGCGGGCAGTCTCTCCGGCTCCCGCCCTGATCTGCCGGGAGAGGAAGAGGCCGGGGGTAAGTTGCCCGTAGCCGAGGCGCTTGCCCGGCAATACATGGCCGCGGCTAGGTACAGCGGCGGGGCAAGCGCCTCAATGATTCCCGCCTCGCGGCAGGGTCTTTCCACCTCGGCGGTTAATTCGCAAGGGGCGATAATGCTGGTTAAAGATAAGGATTTTGGCGGAGTGGCGGAGACGCCAAAAGATATGCTGGGTATTCTCAGCGAGCTTGGGGGAGGCGACAAGAGGAAGCCCGCCCCGATAGCGCTTAAAGAGTCGGACCTGGACAAGAAAATAATAAGTTTGGGGAGCGTCCCCGCTGGTGGGCCGCGCCTGAAGGCATCGTCCATGCCGGAAATGGGGCGCGGAGCGGGGCAGGAGGGTGTGACGCTATTGAGCGCGCCTGTGGATTACAAAATCTTCAAAAGTTCTGAAACCTGGCGGGCCTTCGCCAATTCCCGCAAATGCCGATCTACGCTGGAGACGGCGCAGGGTTTTAAGCCGCTTTCCTCGCCGTTGTCCGGCCCTGATTTTTCACGGGAGTCTGTGGTGGTTCTTGTATCCATGTCCGAACTGCCAAACGGCATTTTTAAAATAGTGAAGGTTGAAAGAGACGGAAGGGAACTGCGTTTGGATTACAGGGTTGATCCGCTGGCCATGGCCGTCGGCGAGACCGGCCGGCACGACTTCTATTCTGCCGCCGTAATCCCCAAAGGCCCCGCCCTCAAACTGCGGCAGGTTCCTTAAAGCGTAAGGCTCTGTGACATCTCCGGGCCTATCCCCAGCGGGTCGCCTGCAGTAATGAGTATGTTTGGTTTCGTTACTTCTTCTCGCTTATGAACACCTGTATTTTCGCGTTTTTGCGCAGTTCTTTTATGTAGGAACCCAGTTCCGCAGCGAAAGAATTCTGAGCCAGCACCTGCTCCAGGTCTTCCTTTACGGATTCATAGCGCAGTTTCTGGGCCGCGCGTTTCTCCTCAAGGCGCAGTATATGGCAGCCTAACCTGCTTTCTACCGGCTGTGAGTTTTCTCCCACCTGAAGCTTAAAAGCGACGGTCTCAACTTCTACCGGCAGCATGCCCTTTACAATGTAGCCCAAATCCCCGCCCCGGCGGGCGCTTTCCTGGTCGTCGGAATTCTTTTCCGCAGCCTCGTCAAAATCCAGGCTGCCATCCAGCTCTTTGCGCAGGGCCAGGGCTTTTTCCTGCGCGGACTTCTTTTCCTCCGGGGTTGCGCCATCTTTGAGTTTAATTAGTATGTGGCGCAGGCGCAGACGCTCGGCGGTTATTTCCTTAAACTTCCCTGCCACGGCCAGCAGGTCCTGCATGGCTTCCGTGTCCAGGCCTTTTATAGAAGCCTCCTCACCCTTAAGGATCAGGCTTATGTTATCAAAATAGGCCTTCGTCTCCGCATCGCCGGGCATCTTGGCGCGGGCTTTTATGGTATCCTGCACCAGCTTCTGCACCATGAGCTGCCTGCGTATGCGCTCCCTGAACTCCTCCAGCGTAACGCCTTCTTTCCTGAGCTCGCCGCGGAAGGCCTCCTCGGCCTTCTCCGTGGTGAGTTGCCCGCCGTCAGGGGAGCGGGAGAAACGCTTGCGTATTTCAGACACGCCGTTTTCCAACTCGCGCTCGTAAACTTTTAGTTTCAGCGACTCGGCTTTCTGCCGTAGCAGGGCCTCGTCCACCAGTTTGTCCATGGCGGCTTTTTCTATCTGGGCGTCGGCATCTTTCTGCTTAAAGAAGTCCGGCATCGCGGCGGCGTACTGCTCGCTAAGGGCCTCTTTGGCGCGCTTATAGTCGGAAATGGTTACCGGCTCGTTGTTTATCCTCGCGGCCAGTTCCTCCACCACCTTGGCCCCGGCCGGAGCGAAGCAGGCGCACAGTGCGGTCGCAAGCAGGAATTTATTTATAGTTTTCATCTATAACCTCCACTTTATTTTTCTCCTGGAACCTGGCCAGGTAGGCATCGAATTTTTTCTTCTCAATTATCTTGCGCACCCGTTCAAGCGCGGGGGGGTCGGCGGCCTTGTCCTGCGCCAGTTTCTTTATTATATGGAAGCCTAGTGCGGTTTTTACTATGCCCTGGGTTTCTCCGGTGCGCATCTTAAAGGCCATGTCCTCCAGTTCCGGCATAAATTCGCCGTACATCAGCGGCGGCAGGCGCACGGTTTCTTTGTCCAGCGAATATTCTTTGGCGGTCCTGTCGAAATCGGCTCCGGCCTTCAGCTTTTTGATAACCTTTTCCGCTTCCTCGTAGCTGGGCAGCAGTATGTGGGCCAGCGTCACTCTGTAGGGGTATTTCCGGTAATACTCCTGCGCTTCCTGCCCTGTGACTTTCAGTTCGTTTAAGCGCATGTTGTCCACCCACATGCGTGTAAGCAGGAAATCCTTGTAGGCCTTGAGGGTTTCCCTTACTTCTTTCTCTTTCTCATGTATCCTGGATTTGTAGTCGTCTCCGTCCGCCACGCGGCTGGCGCGCGCGGCTATCAGCATGAGCCGCTCATGAATAATAACGTCCAAAAATTGTCTGCGCCCCGGCTTGGAGGCCAGATATTCCTGCGCCGCGGGACTTATCTCCGCGAATTTCTCCTGCAGATAGGTCTCGGTTATCTTTTCCGACCCCACCCGCGCAATCACCTTGCCGTCATGCTTTGAACAGGCCGAAACCGCTACAACAACTGCAACAAGCGCGGTAAGTTTTTTCATAATTAAAAGTAAATCTATCATTTTAGCCTCAAGCCGGGCAAATGCTTCTTAATCTTCGGTGCAATTAACAGCAGTCGATAGAGTTCAGTTGCTTTGTCAATTTGCCAACCAGGCAACTTTCCCGGTTTTCGCGTTACCAACTCATCAATTCTATCGGCTTGTTTTATATAATCACCTGAATGGGTTTTATGCGCAGATTTCTGGATTACCTTGACGGGCTTTCGGCGCGGGCGTTGGTTCTTAAAGCCGTTTATATCACAGGCGTATAGCTGGCTGCGGGCATACTGCTCTCCTCCGAGCTTATGCGCAAGATACTTACCGACATCCCCTCCATAGATAAGCTTGACGAATATACACCCTCCCTCGCTACTTATGTTTACGACATCAACAACCAGGTCATAGCTGAATTCTCGGTGGAAAAACGCGCCATACTGCCGCTTAACAAGATCCCTGTGGACATGCAGAACGCCGTAATAGCCATGGAGGACCAGAACTTCTTCAGGCATTGGGGTATTTCACCCCGTGGGATAGTGCGGGCGCTTCTGCGCGACATCCTGCACCGGCGCAGCGCCCAGGGCGGCTCCACGCTTACCCAGCAGCTGTCCAAATTAATCTTCCTGAAGCCGGAAAAGACCATAACCCGCAAGATAAAAGAGATGGTGCTGGCCCTGCAGATAGAGCGCAATTTCTCCAAACAGGAGATACTGGCCCTGTACCTGAATCAGATTTATTTCGGCAACGGCGTTTACGGCGTGCAGTCCGCCTCCAAACTTTATTTCGGAAAAGACGTCTCCGGGATGACGCTGGGCGAATGCTCCCTGCTCACCGGCCTTATCCCTTCTCCGGAGCGTTTCTCCCCTTTTAACAGTCCTGAAAAGGCGAAGCAGCGCCGCCGTCTGGTGCTGCAGCGCATGAAGGATGAAAATTTTATAACCGCCGCGGAAGCCGAAGCCGCCGCCGCCGAGCCGATCCCCGCGGAAAAATTTACGCTGTTTGCCGGTCACGCGGCCTACTTCGTGGAATATGTGCGCCAGCTGCTGGAGCCTAAATACGGAGTGGCCCAGCTTTGGAAGGGCGGCATGAAGATTTACACCACCCTGGACCTTGCCATGCAGGCGCCTGCGGAAGATATAATGGAGAAACACCTAGCCAGGTACGACGAAGATGCCGCTAAAAACCGCGCCGCCCGGAAGGAGGCCGCCGACAAGGAAAAAGAGCCCGGGGTGGCCGCGTCCTCCGTCCCGTTGCAGGGCGCTTTTCTGATACTTGACACAAAAACCGGCGCGATAAAAGCTATGATAGGCGGGCGAAATTACCGCGACAGCAAGTTCAACCGCGCGACGCAGGCCGCGCGCCAGGCCGGCTCCACCTTCAAGCCCATGATCTGGATGGCCGCCCTGATGAACGGCTATACCCCGGCCAGCCTGGTGGAAGACTCTCCCATGGCCTATTATTACGACGGCAAGGACTGGCGGCTGCTTGAAGGCGCCACCGACCAGTACTCCATAGACATGGCCATACAGCCCTTTCTGGGCAATAAGGATTTCAAGATCTGGGTGCCGAATAATTTTGACAATAAGTTCCAGGGCCGCATCACCCTGCGCCGCGGACTGGAGCTTTCGCGCAACCTCTCCTCAATTTATCTGGTGACCAGAGTGGGCCCAACGCTGGCGGCGGACGTGGCGCACCGCGCTGGAATCAAGCGGAACCTGGAGGCCGTGCCGTCTATAGGGCTCGGCACTTCGCTGGTGACCCCGATGGAAATGACCAGTTCTCTTTCCACTTTCGCCAACGGCGGCATACACGTTGAGCCGTTCGGCGTGCTCAAGGTTACGGACAACCAGGGCCGTGTGCTTGAGGAATCCGTGCCGGAGGAGAACGAAAGTTTTTCCCCGCAACTTTCCTACGTGCTGATTAATATGATGAAGGGCGTGGTGCAGCGCGGCACCGGCTCCTACGCCTCCAGGCTGAAGCGCCAGATAGCCGGCAAGACCGGCACCACCCAGGAATCCAGGGATATGTGGTTTATAGGCATGACGCCGGACCTTACCGCAGGCGCCTGGATGGGCTATGACGACGTCATGTCGCTGCCTATGAAGGATTGGACAGGGGGCGGCACGGTGGTGCCGTGGTGGACCGAGATAATGGAGACGGTGCTGAAAGACCAGCCGGTCCGGGATTTTCCCGTGCCGGAAGGCATAATATTTATTACAGTGGATCAGGAGACGGGCAAGCTCTATCTCCCGACCTGCAAGAAGAAAATCCTGGAAGCCTTCATAAAGGGCTCTGAACCAAAAGAGTTCTGCGACGCGCAGCACTGAAAAACATAACTACGGTTACTTATATATCCGGGGTATCTTAGCGTTGGCGGCCGTGCGGCGCACGTGCAGCGCAACGGGTGTGCCTGGTACCGCTTCGGGGATGTCCGTTACGTCAAGCATGGTATGCGCTATCCCGATTCTTCCGGTGAAAAAAGCTTTCTTGCCGTTTATAATTCCCCAGTACCTGAACCCGGAGGTTATCCGTATTTTATTTTCCGTCGGCTCCATGGTGAGCCCGTCGGAATAACCGGCCGGAATGGTGGCCAGCCGCATGGCGCGTGGGGCCGTAAATTCTCCGGCATAGCCCAGCGGCTCGCCTTTTTTTACTTTCTTCACCGAAATTATCCTTGCGTAAAACCGCCATGGGCGGCCCAGGCCGGGCAACGGCGTGCCCTGATTTTTCTTTTTATACACGTCGGTAGGATAAATTCCGTACATCAGGTTCCCTATGCGGACCATGTCCAGTTGCCAGTGGGGGAAGTCGCATAAGACGGAACTGTTGGCGGCGTGGGCTTTAAGTCCGGGAGCAAGCGCGCGCAGGCGGTCTGCCAGGGCGCTGAAAGCTGAAAGTTTTTCCTCGGTCTCCGTCATGTTCTGCGCCGGGCGATAGGCCAAATGCGCCGAAACGCCCACGGGGCGGATTTTCCTGAATTCAACCGCTTTTAACAGCAGGGTTTCGGCAGTCTCCGGCTTTACTCCCCAGCGGCCCAGCCCCAAATCTATGTCCAGGTGGTATGGCGCGGCTTTGATTGCCGCGCGATCCAGCGTCCTGATAAAATTTATGGAATCCGCGGTGGGGACTAGGTTGTTTTTTATTATCAGCGGGGTTTCTTCGGGCAGGGAGGGGGCCAGCAAATGTATGGCGGCTTTCGGGAAAATCCGGCGCAGGGCCGCGCCTTCGTCCGCTGTCAGCGCGCCCAGGCAGTCCGCGCCGTTTTCAAGCGCCGTCTTTCCCGCCGCCGCCGCGCCGTGGCCGTAGCCGTCGGCTTTAATCACGGCCATGAAATCCACTCCGGGCTTAAGAGCCTTTCTTATGGCCCGTACATTTCCGGCCAGGATATTCAGATCGATCTCAATCCATTTGAGCATAGTTCGTCCGGAAAATTATATCATTAACAGTCTGCTGAAAAATCCTTCTCGGAGGTATTTTCAACAGACTGTTAGCTGAAAACTTTAGTTCGGATATCAGAATCGTCGGGGTCGTAGGATGTTTCTGTTCCGTCTTTCCGGCGGAGGCCGGAATCCAGGTCTCGTCGGAATCTGGACACCGGCTTTCGCCGGTGAGACGAACCAACTGAAATTTCAGGTTAGTGGTAATGGCATGATTTGTAAAGTTATAAAAGGGACGCCCAATATAAGCGCCAAAGCCTGGTTCGCGCTGAAGGCCTATGAAACGGCGCCGTCTAATATGTTGATCGCCGCCTCGGGCGACGATGCCCTTGCTTCCTGGCTGCACGCATTCAATTCTCTTTCCCGTCTGCTCATCGGGCTGCCGCCCTTTGAGGTCTGCCTCTGGGGCGGGGACAACTCCGAGAAAGCCAGAGCCATGCGCGCTCTCTATTCCCCGGAGCCCGGTAAAAACTACATCCACGCGGCCTCCCCTGAGGCGCTGCTTGAGCCGCTGATGCCGGGAGAGGCTTATTCCTCGCTGCGCTTTTGTTTCAGGCAGGGACATTCCTATGAGAGGAGCGCCGCGCCGCGCGACGCCCCTCTCATAGGGCGAGGCGCTTCTTCCGTAGGGGAACTTTTTATAAAAGCCGGCTATGAGCGTGTTTCCTTCGTGGAGGAAAAGGGTCAGTTCGCCGCGCGCGGTTCGGTGGTGGACTTTTATGCGCCCGGTTCCGACAAACCGGTCCGCCTGTTCTTCTCGGATAAAAAACTGGAGAGCATACGCTATTTTGAGATAGACACGCAGCATACCTCCGGCTTCCTGGAGAGCGTGGACGTGCCGCCCAATATCTTCGGCGGCACAGGGAGGCCGCTGTATGCCTGCGCCGGGCGGGATTGGAAGGTGTTCCTGGACGCCGTTCCGCCCGGGGATAGGGAGACGGCCGCCAAACTTTATATTTTCGGAATGGCGCCCGGCGCCGGGGCGGACGAGGATTTCGGCGCGGTCTCCAATCTGAACTTTAACTCCGACATTAAAATCCTGGCAGGGGAATTGCGCCGCCTTAAAAAAAACGGACTGGCCTCCACTATCTTCTGTGTAAACCGCGGCGAATTGGAACGCCTGGCCGAGTCGTTGGCGGACGAGGGGGCGGGAGGGCTGGTTTCTATAGCCGTCGGCTATATAGAGGAGGGTTTCGTCCACGCTCCCTCAAAGACAGCGGTGATAACTTCCTCGGAGCTCTTCCGCCGCCGCTACCGCTTTGACCCCGCTTCCATAAAACCTAAGAATAAATTTTTCAAATGGACGGACCTGAAGACCGGAGATTTTATAGTGCACGAGGACTACGGGGTGGGCCGCTACCTCGGCGTAAGGAAGGCTTTTTTCCGCAACGCGGCGGGCGGGCAGGTGGAGGATTCGGACTGCCTTTACCTGGAATACGCCCGGGGGGATAAATTGCTGGTGCCGCTGCACGATTTCAGCCGTGTGCAGAAATATATAAGCTCCGAGGGCAAGGTTCCGCGCCTTTCCCACATGGATACCAGGACCTGGACCGAGCTGAAGAGCCGCGTTAAAAAAGAGGTGGAAGCGCTGGCGCTGGACATTTTGAAACTTGAGGCGGAGCGCGCCGCCGTCAAGACCGCGGCCCTGCCCCACGGCGGGCACCTGGAAGACGAGTTCGCTGCTTCCTTCCCCTTCCAGGAGACGCCGGACCAGGCCCGGGCCATTGAGGAGGTTTTGTCCGATCTGGCCGGCGAGCTGCCTATGAACCGGCTGGTGGCCGGCGACGTCGGTTTCGGCAAGACCGAGGTGGCCATGAGGGCCGCTATGCGCGCCGTGCTCAACGGGAAACAGGCCGCGGTGCTGGCGCCTACCACTATACTCGCCGATCAGCATTGCCGCAATTTCACCAGGCGCTTCGCCGGCTTCCCTGTAAATATCGCCGTTATTTCCCGCTTTGTGCCCCCGGCGGAGCAGAAAAAAATACTGGCGGAACTGGCGCGTGGAAAGATGGATATAATAGTGGGCACGCACAGGCTTCTGCAAAAGGACGTGGAGTTCTCCGGGCTGGGCCTGATGGTGGCCGACGAGGAACACCGCTTCGGCGTGAAAGATAAAGACCGCATAAAGTCTATGGCTAAGGGCGTGCACTGCCTGCTTATGAGCGCCACGCCCATCCCGCGCACCCTTTACCAGTCGCTTTCTTCGCTTAAGTCCATGTCGGTAATAGAAAGCGCCCCGGTCGGGCGGCAGGCCATCTCAACTTTCGTGCGGCCCTTCTCAGAGAAGAGCGCGGCTGAGGCCGTTACCTACGAGCTGGCGCGCGGCGGGCAGATCTATTACGTGCACAACAGGGTGCAGACTATAGACAGCCGCAAGGCCTATCTTAAAAAAATAATGCCTGAGTTGCGCGTAGTGGTAGTGCATGGACGGATGCGCGCCGCTGCCGTTGAAAAACACATGTGGGATTTTCTTAATCGCAAATACGACATGCTGATGGCCACCACTATCATAGAGTCGGGCCTTGATATTCCCAATGTCAATACTCTGCTGGTGGAGAACGCCCATGAGCTGGGCCTGGCGCAACTTTACCAGCTGCGCGGCCGCATAGGCCGCGAGAAGCAGAAGGCCTACTGTTATCTTTTCTATCCGGGCTGGATGAAATCCGGCGCGGAGCGGCTGAAACAGAAGGCGGAACTTCTGGCCTCCAGGGCGGAGGGAAACGATGAGCCGTCGCCGATAAGCGAGGACGCTGTGCGCCGTCTGAGCGCCCTGGAGGAATTTACCGAATTGGGCTCCGGCTTCCGCCTGGCCATGCGCGATCTGGAGATACGCGGGGCCGGGGAATTACTGGGGCTGCGTCAGCACGGTTTCATAAATTCTATCGGTCTTGAGATGTACATAAAGCTGCTGAACGGAGAGATAGACCGCATAAAAGGCCGACGGGGCGCCCGCGAACTTCCCGAGCCCAGGATGGATGTGCTGGTGCCTGCCTTCATCCCCGGGGATTATGTGGGCGACGACATGGAGCGACTGAATTTCTATAAGAAACTGCTTAACGCCAAAGAAGGGGAACTGGCCGCGGCGCTGAAAGATTTTGAGGATATCTCCGGCCCCGCGCCCGCGCCGCTTAAGAACCTGGTGGAACTTATACGCCTGAAAAAAGCGCTCGCAAAAAAATCCGTGCGCTCTGTGACCCAGCGCGGGGAAGATCTGGAGATCCTCTTCCTGCCGGGCGCCAGGGTGGACGGCAAGGCCATAAGCGGCTGGCGGCGGGCCTTCGGCTCCCGGTTATCCTTCCTCCCGTCAAAAGCCGGCGACGGTATAAAAATTTCGTCCGTGGACAACCCGCTGTCCGATATTGCCAGAGTAGCTCATAGCCTGTAAAGCCGTCCCCCCCCTGTGTTTCCCAATGAAAATCTGTTAAAATATAGGCAGGAAAATAATTCGCAGGTTGTTCTTTGAAAACCCTTTTGTTGAAAAGCTCCGGTTTCCTTGCAGGGAAGCGGGTTCAGCTGTGTGCGGCAAATGGGGGTGAATAGGTTCGACGTTAACTTGTTCTGCCGGATCAGCAGGCCATGGTTGACCAGGCCATGTAAAACAGGGTCAAAAAAACAAAAGCCAACTCCAACGAGATGGCCTGGGCGCACGCTTAAGTGTGCCTCGCTCGCAGACTGCCGCCCGCGCGGAATGTAGAGCGTTACAATGCGGGATGCTGTCTTTTGGGGCGCGCTTCGTCCCTGGAAGGCAAAAGAGAATACGGAGCTTGTCCGGTACTTGCCGCCCTGAGTTTAGTCCGGACGAGACACATTCGGGGCTAAGCCTGTAGCGGTTCCGACAAGCGGTTAGCGGACCCGGGTGCGAATCCCGGCACCTCCACCAGTTTAAAAACCGGTCTTTGGAAAAAATACCGGCTTTTGGCTCTGTCACAGAGTCAAAGGGGATACGCATTTCTTTTACGGACAGTCCGGAATAGCCGGGAGGGCGAAGGAGACGAAAAATGGGAGCTGCCGATTCGGAGGCTAAGCGGCGCGGGGATGATTGCATGGAAATTCTCCGTATCCTGCCGAAAGAAGAGCTGATAAGGATAATTGTTGACGACGCCAAAAACTGGCTGGCGCACGATGGTCTCTGGTTTCAGGCGGTTGAAAATATGCATGGCATGGAGCAGGCCATAAAAGCCGATGCCATGTCTTGGGAAAAATTCACGGTTATCGAAGCGAAAAGGATCATGGAGAGGCTGGGCATGGCGCCAGGCGGCGGCCTGAATGCGCTCGGGGAGTGTCTGAAGCGCCGGTTCTATGCGCGCCTGAATTCGCAGAAATTTGAGATCCTGAACGAAAAAAAGGCGGTTTTCCACATGCTGGATTGCCGCGTCCAGGCGGCGCGCAAGAGAAAGGGGTTGCCCGCTTTTCCCTGTAAATCCGTTGGTCTTGTTGAATACGCCGGATTTGCCCGCACGGTTGACCCGCGTATAGAAACCCGTTGCCTGGCCTGCCCGCCTGACAAACATCCGGCGGAATACTGGTGCGGCTGGGAATTCACGTTAGTGTAGCGCGTCGCAAATAGTTTTACAGCTGACTGGTCGCTTTCGGGCTACGTCTTCGCGGCGCTCTGCTGACGTATTATTTTTTCGCGAACCTTTACAATTTAAGCGCCGCGGTTATTTCAATGAGGTCGGTTTCGTTAAGCGGGCGGTCTGTCTCCGCCAGCCATTCGGTCCTGACCTGCGGCCGCCAGGAGTTTTCGGAGCTTATGCGGCCTATCAGGAGGCCCCTGCTGCGCAACTCGTAAAAGTTACGCAAGCCGGCCAATCCGGTGCCCCAGTCAGGGCGCTTGTAGATGAATACCGTTTCCCCGTCTTCCCGTGTGGCCTGGTAGCCCCCGCACATCCAGCCTTTTAATTCCCAGTGCATAAGCCCCCCTTTATACAAGTCACCTGCCTGCCTGCAGGCAGGTAAGCCGCGACAGTTGCGCCTGCCTTTCCGTAGCCGCCTGCCAGAGGCGCAGCGAGAAGTACAGTGACGAGTCTTCTTCCGCCCCCAGGGTGTAAACGCGCAGCCGGGCCTTGAATCTGCCGCCCAGCGCTTCGGCGCGCGCGCTGATTATTGAACTCCGTGTTTTGTTGGTCATGCCAATAGCATAGCAGACCAACCCGACAAGGGCGTGTCGGGTTGGAAAAAACGATAAAACATTATTTTACGGAGTTACCTGATCCGCATGACGCGGGGCTTGCCTTCCCTCCCGCTGACACTTATTGTTTCTGGTCTTTTCAACAGCAGGACGAGCCGCCGCCGCATCCGCAGTCCGGCGCAGTCCCGTTCAGGAAACCCGTTATAACGGCCTGCGCGCAACCGACGCCTTTTTTCACGGCAATGGCCTCTACGGGGCAGTTAATGGCGCAGGCGCCGCATTCCATGCACAGATCGGCGTCGGTGACGCCGGCTTTACGGTTTTCAAGCTTAAACACGGCGTGTGGGCAGACATTAACGCACATGCCGCAGCCTATGCATCTGGCGGCGTCTAATCTGAGCGTCGCCACTCCGCTTAGATATCTCATCGTCATAAAAACCTTCTTAAAACTAGTGTAGTGTCCCGCAAATAGCTGGCCATTTGAAGGCTCAGATTTGGCCGTTTGATGCGCATAGCGCTTGTTACGGCATGGCCATAGGCCTAAGACGGATGCGAGGCGCGATGACGAAAACATACTATACGTATTTTAAGGAAGAGCAACGAAGCAGCCGGCCAAAGATGAGCCTCCCGCCGCGGGCTGTCCGCTTTTGGGCTGCCCCTTCGTGTCATTACGCTAACGTACGTGTAGTACGTGTCGCTTCATTCCACTTCGGCGCAGCCCAAAATCGGACAGTCAAATGGCCAGCTATTTGCGGGACACTACACTAGCATAAGCAGCCCGGCCAACATGGCCAGCGCTTGTGCCGGCAGGGCCGCGCGCATTTCTTTTTTTACTCCGGATAAAGAAGTATAAGTGGACGCGCCTGTAAAATCCAGGCCTATAAACGACGAGGCAGGGACATAGATAAGCGTCCGGGCGCAGAACTGGTAAAAGTCCAGGCCATGAAAAGGGAAAGCAGCGGCAACTACAAGAAGACCCGCAACCGCGCTTTTGACGGCGAAGCTCCTGCCGGGCAACCAGGGCAGAAGCGCGGGCACAAGTACAGCCCCGGCCAACAGAGTTCCCGCTGTTAAAACCGCGTCGGTTTTTAAACCGGACATATACAACAGGAGGGCAACCGGAAGCAGATATTTTCCGAAATACACCAACTGCACAGGGGCGAGAATTATTCTGTCAAAGAAATTGAACCGCACCTTCCTCATTTCAGGCGAAGCCTTCCCGCCCAGCCGCAGGAATTCCGGTATATCCTCCGCCCTCACCGGGCCGTAGACCACGGAGAATCCCGTATACGCTTTTACCCTGTGGGCGCTGACTCCCGGGGCGCCCAGTTGCGGGAGAGTGATAGTCCTGCGGCTTACCAGCTTTTCAAGACCGGTTTCCAGGATAGAGCGCGTCAGTTCCAGTGTGCCGAAAGTCCCTTTCCCGGCCGCGCACCATACATTTATACCTTTTGTATCCAGTACCAGCAGCCAGGCACTGATAGCTTTAAGATTTTTCCTCAACGCATCAAAGCTGAGCTTGTAATTGGCGGTGGCGAAAACGGGGGAAGCGGAAGTCGGGGAACCAAGGGAGTAGAGGCCCGGCTGTATCCTATAGGCCGCCCGGTTAATGCCCCAGCGGGCTTTCCAGGCAATAATTCTGTCGGCGGGAGTGAACTCCGGAGAGATCTGCGGGATTATGCCGGCTTGAACGCGCGGCTCTCCGGGAATTGCAAGGGGTTCCGGGTTTTGACTCATCGGTGTTATACGTTTATCTTTTTCCCTCGCAACAGGTGCATTACAAGTATGGCCTTCTGCGCATGCAGGCGGTTCTCGGCCTCGTCAAAGACTATAGAATTGGGGCCGTCTATAACGCCGGCGGACACTTCTTCTCCGCGGTGCGCGGGCAAGCAGTGCATAAACAGATAATCCCTGTTCGCGTGTTTCACCAGCGTCTCGTTTATCTGGAAGTCCCTGAAGTCGCGCAGTTTCTTTTCCTTCTCGGCATCCTGGCCCATGCTCACCCACACGTCGGTGTATATCACGTCGGATTTCTTCACGCCCTCTACGGGATCGTTCGTGAGTAGCATTTCGGTTCCTTCCTTACGGGCCAAATCCACTCCGTACTTGAGTATTTCTTTGTCCGGTTCGTAGCCTTTGGGTACGGCCATGCGCAGGTTTATTCCCAGCATGGGGGCTGCTTCTATCCAGGAATTCAGCACATTGTTGCCGTCGCCCACCCAAGTTACGGTGAGGCCTTTAAGCTTCTTCTTGTGTTCCAGCACGGTCAGCAGGTCCGCCATTATCTGACAGGGATGGTGGTCGTCTGTCAGGCCGTTTATCACGGGGACAGTGGCGTATCTGGCCAACTCCTCTATCTCGCTGTGGGCGAAGGTGCGCAGCATTATAGCGTCCAGCATGCGGGACAGCGTCTGAGCGGTGTCGCCTATGGTCTCGCCGCGCTTGAGTTGCAGGTCGTTGGCGCTGAGGAACAGCGGGTAACCGCCCAACTGGTACATGCCCACTTCAAACGACACGCGAGTGCGGGTGGAGGATTTCTGGAAGATCAGGCCGAGGGTTTTGCCGGTCAACGGCTGGAATGGGTCGCCTTTCTTCTGGCGGGCCTTGATCCTGGAGGCCAGGTCTAGAACGTCCAGCATGTCCCGCTTTGTGTAGTCGGCTACGCGCAGAAAATCTTTCTTATCCATAGTTTCCTGTTCCTTTTTGGCATAACGGGAGGCTTCGCATAAAAATTATATAATACTTTGTAATCTGGTATGAAATATTGGCGGCCACAAGGAAAAAATGCGCTTCGTTGAGGACATAAAGACGGTTTTTGAAAAGGATCCCGCCGCCCGGAGTTTAGCTGAAGCGCTTTTTTGCTACCCCGGTCTGCATGCCGTGTGGCTTTACCGGCCCGCGCACCGGTTATGGGAACTGGGACTCTATTTTCCTGCCCGCCTTATTTCGCACATAGCCCGTTTCCTGACAGGGGTTGAAATACATCCCGGCGCCAAAATAGGCCGGCGTTTCTTTATAGACCACGGCATGGGAGTGGTTATAGGCGAGACCGCTGAAATAGGCGACGACGTGCTGATGTACCAGGGGGCGGTACTGGGCGGAACTTCGCTGGAGCATAAAAAACGCCATCCCACGCTGGGTAACGGCGTGGTGGTGGGTTCCGGCGCCACCATACTCGGCGCCATTGAAATAGGCGACCGCTCGCGCATAGGCGCGGGTTCCGTGGTACTGAACGGGGTGCCGCCGGATACCACGGTGTTCGGCATCCCGGCGCACAGCGCCAGCGGCGGGGCGCCGGGCCGGGCCCAGCTGGACCATAACAAGCTGCCGGACTATTGCAGCGAGGAGATGCGCCGTATGCAGCAGCAAATGGACGAGATGAAAAAGGAAATTACAAAAAAATACTGAAGCTTGTGACCTGTGACTGAACTTGTCAACGTAACTACTTAGGTAGACAGAATTCAGGAGTCAGAATTCAGAATAGCCTGCGAATAAGCCTCCAA
>CAZYFL010000016.1:0-13753 GCA_964646805.1 uncultured Elusimicrobiaceae bacterium
TTCGCGGGCTATTCTGAATTCTGACTCCTGAATTCTGGCTACCTGTGTAGTTACCAATTATTCACAAATATCGGGACCGCCGGGCGGTGGTTCCCCGGAGGCCGCGGTGAATTTCCAGGATTTTATTTCAAAGCTGAACCACTACTGGGCTAAGCAGGGCTGCGCCCTGATACAGCCCTACGATCTTGAGAAGGGCGCCGGCACTTTCAACCCGGCCACTTTTTTCGGTTCGCTTACCTCAAAACCCAACAGCGCGGCCTATGTGGAACCCTGCCGCCGCCCCGCCGACGGCCGCTTCGGCGAGAACCCCAACCGGTTGGGCAAGTTTTACCAATACCAGGTGATCATAAAGCCGCCGTTGGAAAATATACAGCAGATTTACCTTGATTCGCTGAAGGTCGTCGGCATAGATCACGCCGAGCACGACATCCGCTGGATAGAGGACGACTGGGAGGCCCCCACCCTGGGCGCCTCCGGTGTGGGCTGGGAGGTGTGGCTGGACGGCATGGAGGTGACGCAGTTCACCTATTTCCAGCAGATGGCTTCCTACGAACTGAACCCTGTAAGCGTGGAGATAACCTACGGCCTTGAGCGCCTGGCCATGTTCATCCAGAAGAAGAAGCGCATCTGCGATATAATGTGGACAGACTGCCTGACTTACGGAGAAGTGCACAAGGGGGTTGAGGAACAATTCTCCCATTACAACTTTGAGGAAGCGGACGTGGAAAACCTGCGCTTCAACTTCAACCGGTGGGAGAAGGAGGTTTCCCGCCTGGCCGCCAGGGGTTATTACCTGCCGGCTTTTGACCTGGTTATGAAATGCTCCCATAATTTCAACCTGCTGGACGCGCGCGGCGCCGTCTCGGTTTCCGAACGCGCGGCGCTGATAAAACGCATCCGTGACATAGCCAGGGCCTGCGCCTCCGCCTGCGTGGAGGCCAATGAGCCTTCGGAAAAAAATGGAAAAAACAATGCATAGAGATGCCCTGCTTGAGATACGCATTGAGAATATTCCGGCCCGCTTCGTTATTTCCGCCGAGGAACAGCTGAAGAAACACGCGGCCGAACTGCTGGCTGAGGCGAGCCTGTCTTTTGAAAGCATAGAGGTCTGCGGCACTTATAAACGGCTGACGCTTTACATCTCCGGCGTACCGGCCAAAACCGGGGAGAAAACCCGCAAGAGCTATGGGCCGGCCGCCCGTCTGCTGAAGGACGAGAAAGGCGATTTTACTCCGCAGGCCATTGGCTTTGCCCGTTCGCGCGGCGTCGCCCCGGACAAACTTGGCGTGGAGACCGTGTCCAACAAGGGCGAAGTGCTGGTCTTTGAGACCGTGATTCCCGGGAGGCCTTCGCTGAAGGCGCTGGCCGAAATTTTCCCTAAGGTTATCTCAAGGCTTCAGTTTCCCAAGAACATGGTGTGGGAGAAGACCCGTTTCCGCTTCGCGCGGCCGATACGCGGCCTGCTTGCCCTCTACGGCGACAAGCTGGTGGCTTTCAGCGTGGCCGGCATAAAGTCCGGGCGCATGACTGTGGGTCTGAGCGCTAAAGGTTCCCGCCCACTGAAAATTTCTTCCGCCGGGAAATATTTCAAGACGCTGGAACACGCCAACGTGATAGTCAGAGACTCCGAACGCCTGGAGATGCTGCGCGGCGAGATCGCGGCCCTTTCAAAGCGCATGAAGCTGGTTGTGGAGGCCGACCCCGGATTGCTCAGTGAAAATCTTTACCTTGTAGAATACCCCGTCTGCGTGGCGGCGGGCTACTCGCAGGAATTCCTTAAGCTGCCGCACGAGCTGGCGCACCTGGTGATGAAGAAACAGCTTAAGTTCTTTACCGTCGCCAACTCCAAAGGCGAGCTGCAACCCTATTTTGCGGGCATACGCGACGGCGTTTCAAAAGGCCAGCGCAATGTGGAAGAAGGTTTTAAGAATGTGCTGGAGGCGCGCTTTCGCGACGCAATCTTCTTCTATACCCGCGACCTGGCCATACCGCTGGACGATTTCAAGGACAAACTCAAGTCCATAACCTTCCAGGTCAGGCTCGGAACGATGGCCGATAAGGCCGCCCGCGTGGAAAAGCTGGCAGCCTGGCTTTGCGTCAATTGCGGCTCCGCCGTTAATGAGGAAGAAGCCGCCGCCGCCGCCGCCCATGTTTACTCCGATCTGACCACGAGCGTGGTGCGCGAATTCACCGAATTGCAGGGCGTGATGGGATACTATTACGCGAAAAATTACGGCATGAGCGAGAAAGCTTCCCGCGCCGTAGGGGAATTTTATCGGCCCGTGTCCGCCAAATCCCCCCTTCCTTCTTCTAAAGAGGGCGCGCTGGTGTCGCTGGCCGGCAAACTGGACACACTGGCCTCGGACTTCGCACTGGGGCTCATTCCCTCCGGTAGCGAAGACCCGCACGGCCTGCGCCGGGCCGCGCTGGGCGCGGTGCGCATAATACTTGAGAACGGTTTCAGGTTGAACCTGAAGAATGCAACCGGTCATGTTTTTGCGGCTCTGAATATTCCGATGCCGCAGGCTGTTCTGCTGGACTTCATCTGGCAGCGCGCCGAAGCCGTTTTCACCGAAGCCGGCTATCGCTTTGACGAGGTGAAGGCTGTGCGGGAATTTTTCATGAGCGGCGGAGATTTACTGGACTGCCGCGACCGCGTGAAGGACGTTAACGCGCTGCGGGCAAACCCTGACTTCGCCGCTATTGCCATGGCTTTCAAGAGGGCAAAGAATATCCTGCGCCAGGCCAAGGACCCGCTCAGCGGGATTCCAGACGAAGCTATATTTGAAACGAACGAGGAAAAAACCTTATACGGCGATATCAAAAGGCTGCGGGGCAGGCTTAAGGTTCATGTGGATAGCCGGGATTACGCAGGGGGGCTGCAGGAACTGCTTTCAATAAAAGGGAGTCTGGACGTTTTTTTTGACAAGGTGTTGGTGATGGCTGAAGACGCTAAAGTGCGCTGCAACCGTTTGAACCTGATAAAATCCCTGGTAAATCTTTTTGAGGGAATAGCGGACCTATCCCAGTTGCAGTAGTAAATACGAATGGCCATTTCCCCGGACTGTTGCCTGTCCTGTCCAGTTTAATCTGAGATATTTTTTCACTTAGATCTGTTGACAAATTCTGGCATCATCCGGTACTTCTTCCCACTCCTCCATTAACGTCCATTCGGACATTAGGAAACTGAAAATCCTTCCGCATAATTGAGCGAACAGCAAATAGCGGATAATAAAGAAAACGGGCCACGCCTTTTATGCAAAGGGCGCGGCCCGTTTGTTATTTGCCGATTGGCTGCCGGCTGTAAGTTATTTTCACTGTCTGTACGGTGCTGTCAGCATCGTCGTAGGTCGCGGTAATATAAACCAGCCCCGCTTTCGGCAGGTTGTCTTTTATCTCGCGCAGTCTTTGCTGGACCATAGTTTCGTTGTCCGCGTAGATCGTGAATTCCTGTATTGTGCTGTTCTGCGGGACAGAGTCTGCCGGCACATTCTTTTGAACGGCATAAGTTATTGTCACTGAATATGCGATGTTGTTAGCATCGTCGTAGGTCTTGTATGTCCTTCCAGTAATATAAACCAGCCCCGCCTTAGGCATATTGTCGCGGATTTCGGCCATTTTTGCGTTGGCATCGTCAAGGTTGTTGGCGTCGACGTCAATCCATCCAAGCACGACCAGTTTAACCGTCTGTACCGGGTGAGGGCGTGGGGCAGCGGCTTTTACTTCCTCCAGTATTGAGGGGCTGACTGCTGATTCAAGGGCGTTCAGCGCATTTTCGGATGCGTAAGCGTTTCCGATGGAGATCGTTAGCGCTATCACTGCAAGTATTTTTTTCATTTTTTTCTCCTTCCACAAATATATGAACGGGGAAATTCCTGTTCACTTGTCTATATTGTAGCGGGCGGCTGGGAATTATGCATGGGCAGAAAGGCCCGGAAGGACGTTATCATTAGGCCCATTGGAAGGTGGGGCTTTGGACTCACGGCTGTTCCAGGAAAAATCCATTCATGCTCCATAATCTTACCGCCGCGCTTCTTAAAACGGGTACCCCACGCGGATAATTGCGTTGGTACCCTCCGAGCCGTAGGCCAAATCAACCGTGGCTACCAGTTGGGGGCGTATAACCAGGCGGGCTGAAATTCCAGGGGCATATTTAAGATTGCGCGCGCGGAAATCCGAGGGTTTTGGAAATACCGTACCCACATCCAGGAAAGGGGCTATCTCTGTTTCGCTGATAAACCGCATGAAAGGAGTGCGGGACAGCGTTATGCGTTCCTCAATGGTGAACACGAATTTCCCGCGATCCGTGAAGCGGCCGTCGCCCGTCATCCTGAGCCCGGTGCTTTCCCCCAGTTGCGGCATGGCGTAAAAAGGCGGGGTTTCCCCGCGCTGGAACTGCAGCAGGTAATGTACGGCTGTTACAAAGCGCCCCTCTTCCTTATAGTTATAGTAGTTCTTTACCTGGAAAGCGTAGGTGCGGTATTCGTAGTCCGAGCCGAGCTTTTTGTTGGAATACAGGACTGATGCGCTGGCATATGCGCCTATCTTTGGCAGAAACGGGTGGTCAGTATCATCGTAAACCAGCGAGAAACGGTTTGTGTGGAAAGAGCGCAATTGCGACGCTTCGGCGTAGTCTGCCGGGAAAAGCTCTTTCAACTGCCCGTTGTTAACCGGCCCACGGCCTATGCGCCTGGCAAAATATGAATGATTGAAATTGATGAACAGTTGTCTAACAACCGGGATGTCCAGGATGAACTCCTCCCCGGTAACGTTAAGGGCGTAATTGGCCTTGCTCCCCCTTTTTGAGTTTATACCGAAGCCGTAGAAGGATGGCTTGCCGGTGACCCAGTGCCTGGCCTCCACGCTCAGGCGGACCCCGGAAGAAAAAACGTCCGGCGTGTAATAATACGACATCAACTCCCGCTCTACGCGCTCCGAACGCGAGGCGCGCAGTATGAAATAACGTTTTTCGTCGGGAAAAATGTAATGTCTGTAGGCGAGGGTGGTCCGCAGGTTCTCATTGTAGCTGACGGACGGGACTATGACGGACTTAAGGCCGCCGGTTTTTCTGTCCTTTATGGCTATTACCGGCATCACGCCGAAACTGGGCCCAAGGTCCTTGCTGGAATCCACTACGGGGAAGGGGATGATGGGACCGTTGGGGGCGTCTATCGTGATGGCGCCAAGTATTCTGGCCAGGAAGCCTTCCTTCGGCGCCGGGCGGTCAACCGCCTTCAGAATGTCTTCCCTGGCAGTTGGCTCCGGTTTTACCAGCTCTTCTTTGGCCTTGGGGCCGGGTTTAAGGAACTTGCGCTTTTCCAGCGGCTGGGCCAGGGCGGCGGAGGCGCCGCAAAAAAGAAGCGCGAGTAAAAGAATGGAGAAACCCTTCATTACTTTATAAAATCCAGCGATTTTACTATCGGCATTTTCCTGCCGTAGCCGAAGGACTTTTCTGTCACCTTCAGCGCTATCGGCAGTTGCTTGCGCTTGTATTCGCTGATTTCCACGCGCCGCAGTATTGAAAGCACAAGTTCCCTCCTGAAGCCGCGGCTGACTATTTCCGACGGGGTTCTGTTGTCCTCCAGATAAAGCCGCAGGATCTCGTCCAGCGCCTCGTAGGGGGGCAGATCGTCCTGGTCCTTCTGCCCGGGCTTGAGCTCGGCTGTGGGGGGTCTTTTTATTATCGCGCGCGGTATTGTTTCCCCCTCCCTGTTCAGGTAGCCGGCCAGCCTGTACACTTCGGTTTTGAAAAGATCCGCTATAGGGGCTATTGCGCCGGCGGTGTCGCCGTAAAGCGTACAATAGCCTACGGCGATTTCTGACTTGTTGCCGGTGGCGAGCGTCAGCGCTCCGCTGGCGTTGGACAGGGCCATTAACAGAGTTCCGCGCGCGCGGGCCTGCAGGTTCTGCATGGTAAGCGAAACTGCCCCTCCGGGATTTCCCGCTTTCAGCTCCCCGGGAAAAGCCCGGTAGATTTTTTCTATGGGAATGGTTTTTGTCTTTATGCCGAGGTTGTGGGCCAGCCGCAGCGCGTCGTCCACGCTTTGCCGGGAGGTGTATTCGGAAGGCATAAGCACGCCCGTGACGTTTTCAGGACCGATGGCCCCGGCGGCCAGGGCGGCTACCACGGCGGAGTCTATGCCCCCGCTCAGGCCAAGCACGGCCTTGCTGAATCCCAGTTTGCGGAAATAATCCTTTATTCCCAGTGTCAGCGCGGCGCAGATTTCGGCGGTTTCGTCCTGCGCGGCCTGCCTGCCGGCAGGCAGGCGGCAGGGTTCGCGCGCGGGGCCTGGGGCTTCGGTATCCGCTATTACCAGGTCTTCCCCGAAAGCTCTGGCGCGCGCCGTGATTTTACCGGCCGGTGACAGCGCGAAACTGTTTCCGTCGAAAATAAGTTCGTCGTTGGCGCCCGCCTGGTTGGCGTAAATGATATGGGCCCGCATCTTTTTAGCCAGGCCGGAAAGTATCGCGCGCCTGCGCGCGCCTTTGCCGCGGTAAAAAGGCGATGCCGAAATATTTATGACTATGGAGGCTTTTGCGGCGCAGAGGGTTTGGGCCGGATTGTTGCGGTAAAGCAGGCGGCTGGGCAGCAGGCTGGTGCCGGCCCAGATATCCTCGCAGATGGTGAGCCCTATAACCGCATCCCTGAATTTTATCGGTTTGTTTTCCGTGGCGGGCTCAAAATAGCGGGCTTCGTCAAAAATGTCGTAGGTTGGTAGCAGAGATTTGTGCCTGACGGCGGCGATTTTCCCGCCGTGTACCAGGGCTATGGAATTCAGCAGGGCCTTCCCCTTTTTTGCCGGGTTGCGGTCCACATATCCGACCGCCAGCGCGATTTTGAGATTCAGGGCGGCCAGCTTTTTGAGGGCTTTGAGATTTTCGTCTACAAAATTTTTTTTCTCTACTAGGTCCAGCGGCGGATAGCCGGTGAGCGTCAGTTCCGGAAAGACGGCCAGATCCGCGCCGAGGGTCTGCGCCCTGCGGGCGAAATCCTCTACAAGCCGGGCGTTGCCGTGTATGTCCCCCACTGTGGGGTTTATCTGCGCTATGGCTATTTTCATCGTCTTTTATTCTGCTGTCTGAACCGCAATTTTATTATACCAAAACGACAAAATGCCCTCTCCCTGATTATTCTGGATTGCTTAGGTATTGACTTTTTTATAGTGGTGGTATAAAATAGTTATATGACTATAAAACGCGACATTTACCCCCTGCTTTCGGCGGAGCTGAACTCCAGGGAAATTTCCATCCTGTTGGGGGCCAGGCAGGTGGGAAAGACCTTCCTTTTAAGGCAACTGTATAAAAAGGCGGTGGATTCGGGATTAAAGGCGGTTTACTATAATCTTGAACTGCCAGCTGATTTAAGGCTATTCAACCGGGCGGACTCTGAAATGTACGGGTTCCTTGCGTCAGCCGGTGAGGTGATTTTTATTGACGAGTTCCATTACATGAAAAATGCCTCAAAGATTTTTAAAATGCTGTTTGACGGCGGCCGGAAAATTAAAATTTACGCCTCGGGTTCTTCGTCGCTTGAAATCCACAGGCATCTCAAAGAAAGCCTGGCCGGCCGCCGGCTGGTTTCAAAATTGCTGCCGTTGTCCTATAACGAGTTTCTGCAGAAATACAAAGCCGGCGGCGCGGGGGCAGCTTTTGGCGAGTACGCGCTATACGGCGGTCTGCCGGGTATGCTGAAACTTAAAAGCGCGGACGAAAAAATACGGGCATTAAATGAAATTCTGGAAACATATATCCAGAAAGACGTTAAATCCCTGGTAAAGAGGAAAATATCAGGGCTTTTAATTCCCTGTTATATCTGCTTGCTGAAAATCAGGGGTCGCTCATCTCAGAGCACGGTTTGTCCAGGGAAGTGGGGCTTACCGCCGCTACCGTAAACCGGCACATTTCTATTCTGGAAAAAACCTATGTCTGTTATCCGGTTTGTTCCTACGCCAAAAAGCTGGGCAATGAACTGAAGAAATCCAAGAAAATTTATTTTTACGACCTTGGCGTCAGGAATATGCTGGTTAAGGATTTTTCGCCGTATTCCGCAAGGCAGGACAAAGGCGTTTTGGCCGAAACCTTTGTGTTTCTTCAGCTTTTGTCTTTGCTGAAACCAAATATGGAAATAAAATTCTGGCGCAACAAGGCCGGCAGCGAGATAGATTTTGTGATTCTTAAAAACCGCAAGCCCTTTATTCTGGAGGTAAAGGCGGTGCTGTCCGCCATGAATTTGCCGGGCGCTTTCCCGGCATTTATCAACCATTATCCTGAAACCAAAGGGGGGATGGTGGTTTCGGGCAATCTTGACGGAACTGTTGAATATAATGGGAAAGAGATAGTTTTTTCCACCTTTGATAAATTCCTTGGTTTGCTTGAGAACAAATTGTCCCGCATGTAGAACTGGAAAAGATGAGACTTGACAGGCTCGTTCATATCAGTAGTTACACCAAAAGGGCAAAATGCCCCCTCCCGGATTATTCCGGATTGATTGAACCCGCGATGCCATAGATAAAATTCACGCGTTTTATGTAAAAAACGGGATAACCAGCCTCTCAGTCGTACTTTTTGTATTATAACTTTTATAAAATATCGTTCTTGAACGCGGGGCGCGTTGCCGGAATCTGCTATGCTTATGGGTGGAATACTGCCACGGTTCACGGATTTTTGCAAAAGGATGTTTTGTGTTCAAAGAAACAGTCTCAAGAATTAAAAGAGAGATAACCTGCTATAAAGCGCTGGCCGCGCATAAGCGCACACCGCGTATTTCCAGGGTACTGATGGTTTGTGCGCTCGCATATCTTGCCAGTCCCATAGACCTCATCCCTGATTTCATTCCCGTAATCGGCCAGCTTGACGATCTTATAATAGTTCCCCTGCTGATATGGTTCGCGCTCAGATTCATCCCTGAAGATGTGCGCCGTGAATGCAGGGACTTGATTTGATTGTATTGGCAAAGCATTTTGCGCTTGTACAAAACACCAAACTAATTCTTGGGATTTACAGGGGGCTGGCGATTATGATACCATAAGAGCGTTGAAATCCTGCCCCATGAGGACGGGAAAAGAAACGGACAGCGCCTGAAAAACGGAGGATGAAAATGTTGAACGTATCAATGAAAAGCATGCTTGAAGCCGGAGTTCATTTCGGTCACCAGACCTACAGATGGAATCCCAAGATGGCGCGCTACATATTCGGAGAGCGCAACGGGATACACATATTGGATTTACAGAAGACCGTGAAGGAAATAAAGAAGGCTTATACCTATGTCAGGGACTGTTCCAAACAGGGCAGGACTTTCCTTTTTGTCGGCACCAAGAAGCAGGCCAGGGAAATAATCCGCGAAGAGGCCGTCCGCGCCGACGTCTCTTGTGTGCACGAGAAATGGCTGGGCGGTACGCTCACAAACTTTGAGACCCTGCGCAAGTCCCTCAAGCGCCTGGAGGAACTTGAAAAATTTGAATCGGACGGTCTTTTCAAGGTCATGTCCAAAAAAGAGGTTTCCCGCCTTGGCAAGGAGCAGGCCCGCCTTGTGAAGCTGCTCAGCGGTATACGCAACCTGCGCGCGCTGCCCGACGTCGTGTTCATTGTTGACCCCGTAAATGAGGCAAACGCCCTGAAGGAAGCCCACAAGCTCAGGATTCCCGTGGTGGCCGTCTGCGACACCAACTGCGACCCGGATCAGCTTGACTGGCCCATCCCGGGCAACGACGATGCCGCCCGCTCCATCAGGCTTTTCTGCGCCACCATTGCCGATGCCGTGATAGATGGCCGCGCCGAAGCCGAGGCCGAGAAGGCCGCCGCCCACCAGGTTGTTCAGGAGGCCGCCGCCCAACAGTATGATCAGGATACCGCCGGGCCCCAGCCCGAGGCCGCTCCGCAAGGCTACGATCAGGAGCAGGAAATCTCCGCCGCTGAAACGCCTGTCAGAACCGAAGAGTAATTGTTTTTGAACCCCGGGGGCGCGGTAGTGTAGTGTCACAGTCATTGTAAAGATATGGCTGTGACACTACACTAAGCCAGCGCCCCTTTTTCTCAACCCGCTTAAGGAGATGAAATTATGGCAACAATAACCAGCGAACAGGTAATGACGCTCAGGGGCCGGACCGGAGCCGGCATAATGGACTGCAAAGGCGCCCTCAATGAGTCCGGCGGAGATTTGGCCGGGGCTGTGGATATACTGCGCAAGAAAGGCCTGGCGGGCCTCGCCAAACGGGCCGGCCGGGCCATGAAAGAAGGAGTGGTCGCGGCAAAGATCTCCGCCGACGCTAAGACGCTTTCCCTGCTGGAAATAAATTGCGAGACGGACTTCGTAGCCAAAAACCCCGACGTGATCGCCTTCGCCGACGCACTTGCTTCCGAAATGCTTTCAGACGCATCCCTGGCCAATCCGGCCGGGAGCGAAAAAGCTAGGGAGCGCCTGCAGGCCGTGGCCATGAAAATGGGCGAGAACATGCAGATACGCCGCGGCGTAGTTTATTCCGCCTCCGTGAACACCTCCTCTAACTATTACGTCCACTCCGATAATCGCAAGGGCGCCGTTGTAGAGCTTGCCTTTGATGGCAATATGGCCGCCGCTAGGGCCGAACTGGAAGTTCTCGCCAGGGAATTGGCTATGCAGAGCGTGGCGATGAGCCCTAGGTACCTCCGCCGCGAGGAAGTGCCCGCCGCACTGGTTGAGAAGGAACGTGAAATATACCGCGCTAAGCTGGAGAAGGACGAAGAGGAAGCCAGGGCGCTGGCCGCCGGGACCGACAAGCCCCACAAGGCCAAATCTCCGGAAGGCATCGCGAAGATGCTTGAAGGACGCGTAAACAAGTTTTTTCAGGAATCCTGCCTGCTGGAACAGAGCTCCATCCGCGATTCCAAACTTAGCGTCGGCCAGGCGGTAAAGAACCTGGGCGCCAGGTTGGGCGGCAATGTCGCGGTTACGCGCTTTAACTGCTTCTTAGTCGGAATTGAGTAGTTGTCAGTAACTGCTCAGGCAGCCAGAAGTCAGAATTCAGGAGTCAGAATGAGAATGCCGACGGCGAGAAAGGTTCTGCCATTCTGACTTACGGATTCTATCCATCTGGGCGGTTGCCGCAACGGGAGATTTATATTATGTACAAGAGCGTGCTTCTGAAGCTCTCCGGCGAAGCGCTGGGGACGCCCGGCGACGGCCGTTCAATCAATCCTTCTTCCCTCACCTATATTGCCGGAGAAATAGCCGGGGGCATGAGGCGCGGCACGCGCCTGGCCATAGTAATAGGCGGCGGCAATATCTGGCGCGGCACCCGCGACGGGCACGGCAAGATAGACCGCGTCACTTCGGACAATATGGGCATGCTGGCTACTATCATAAACGCGATGGCCCTGCAGTCCGCGCTTGAGCATGAGGGGGTCTGCACCAGGGTGCAGACCTCTATAGAGATCTCCCGCCTGGCAGAGCCCTTCATCCGCCGCCGGGCGCTCCGCCACCTTGAAAAAAACCGCGTGGTTATTTTCGCGGGCGGCACCGGCAATCCTTATTTTACCACCGACACCGCGGCCGCGTTGCGCGCCGCCGAGATAAACGCCGACGTGATTTTCAAGGCCACGCAGGTGGACGGCGTCTACACCGGTGATCCCAAAAAGAACTCCAGGGTGAAACTTATCAGGAACATCACCTACATGTCCGCCATAAACAAGGGGCTGAAGTTCATGGATGCCAGCGCTCTCACCCTCTGCATGGAGAATCACATTCCCATACTGCTCTTCAACCTGCATACTGCGGGCAACATACGCAGGGCTCTGGCCGGCGAGAAAATCGGCACGCTGATAAAGCAGGGGTAAAATGGAAGAGAAAATACTTTCCGCCATTAAACAGCACCAAGCCGCCGCCGCCGCGCTGGCGGCGGACTATTCCGCGATTAAAGCCATAGCGGAGGCGTTGACTAAAACCGCGCTGGCCGGGGGTAAGATACTTATTTGCGGCAATGGCGGTTCCGCCGCCGACAGCCAGCACATAGCAGGGGAATTTGTCGGGCGCTTTAAAAAAGAACGCCGCGCCATAGCGGCAGTGGCTCTCACCACGGATACCTCCATTCTGACCTGTCTGGGCAACGATTACGGCTTTGACCGCGTGTTTGAGCGGCAGGTGGAAGCGTTGGGCCGCCCCGGGGATTTGCTTCTGGTAATTTCCACTTCGGGCTCCAGCCCGAACGTGCTTAAGGCCGCCGTCAAGGCCGGAGAAACAGGTATGCGGGTAATCGGATTTTTTGGAAGGAATGGCGGGGCGATATTGCCCCATTGCGATCTGGCCTTCCTGGCCCCTGAGACCGACACCCCGCGCGTACAGGAAATGCATATACTTGCGGCCCACATAATCTGCGAATTGGTGGAAGATGCCGTAGCAGGCAGGCAGATTAAAAAATAAATTTTTCTGGACTCTTTCTTCTTTTCCCCGCATTTTTCTCAAATGTAATATAATTATAGCCGGAGGGCGGAGACCCGCAATCGGCACAGGAGGGTGTTTATGGCGGAATTTTCAATGGAAGACGTTATCTCGGAAGCTGAATTGGAGATGATGGAAAAGGTGGAAAAATTTAAGCGCGAGCTCACTTCTCTGCGCACTGGAAGAGCCAACCTGCAGCTGCTGGATAGCGTCTTCGTAGAATATTACGGCGCCCGCGTGCCGCTTAAGCAGGTGGCCGCGGTTTCCGTTCCCGAGCCCCGTACGCTGGAGGTGCGCCCCTGGGATGCCGGCGCCGTGGATGCCGTGGAAGCCGAACTCCGGAAAATGGACTTCGGCTCCTCCCCGTCGCGCAATGGCGGCGTGATACGCATAAGCCTCCCGCCCATGACCGAGGACCAGCGCAGGAAGATGGTGAAGATCGTGCACAGCATGGGTGAGGACTCCCGCGTACAGTTGCGCAACGTCCGCCGCGACGCTCTGGAAAAGATCAGGAAAGCGCAGAAGGGCGGCGAGGTTTCCGAGGACGATTCCGAGCGCAGCGGGGGGGCGGTGCAGAAGCTGACCGATGCCTACGTTAAGAATATAGACGACGTCGTCGCCGTAAAGGAAAAAGAACTCCTTACCGTTTAACTCCACATTCTCAATGGCTGTTGCGAAAAATCCCGCCCGTCTGCCTGCCCATGTCGCTGTAATCATGGACGGCAACCGGCGTTGGTCTAGAAAACGCGGTCTGCCTTCCGTGGCGGGCCACAAGGCAGGGGTTGACTCGGTGTACGCCGTGGTACGCTTCGCCAGCCGCGCCGGCATAAAAGCGCTCAGCATCTACGCCTTCTCCACCGAAAACTGGCGCCGCTCAAAGCTGGAGGTCAGCGCGCTGATGTTCCTGCTTAAGAGAACTATAATCTCTTACGCTGACGAACTGGACAGGGAGGGCGTACGGCTTATGCTGAGCGGCCGCATAGAAGAGCTTCCCCGTCCGGCGCGGGAAGCCCTGCGGGCCGCGGAAGAGCGCCTTAAGAATAATGTGGGAATGGTCCTGAATATAGCCCTTAACTACGGCGGGCGGCAGGAAATACTGGATGCCGTCAACAGGGCGCTGGCCTCCGGCGTTAAAAGCGTGGACGAGGATTCTTTTTCAAAACTGCTTTATTCCCCCTCCCTGCCGGACCCTGATCTGCTCATACGAACCTCGGGTGAGATGCGCATTTCTAATTTTCTGCTGTGGCAGACGGCCTATAGCGAGTTCTATGTGACGGACACATTCTGGCCTGACTTCCGCGAAGAAGAATTTGCGAAAGCCCTGCTGGAGTATCGGGAGCG
>CAZYFL010000016.1:13853-16776 GCA_964646805.1 uncultured Elusimicrobiaceae bacterium
ATTGCGGATTGAAGACTGCTTTTAAGCTCAAATCCTAATCTTAAACCCGGAATCTTAAATATCGGATCGCATATGCTTCTACCAAGAATTCTCACGGCTTTATTCGGTATCCCGATCGTACTGTTACTGATACGCGCGGGCGGCCCCGCCTATGCTGTTTTCATCTTCACTATAATCGCGCTGTCGCTTTACGAATACTCCACGATTATGAAGCTGGGGTCAAAGCCTGTGCAGTCGCTCACGCTGTATTTTTTCGGCCTGCTGATACCGGCAGCCCTCTACTTTGACCGCTATAGCGCGGCGCAGGCGGGCGGCAATAATTTCACCGGCTTCGTGCTGGCGCTCACGGTGATAGGGGTGATGAGCTATGAGCTGTTTTCCCCTAAAAAATACCTGGAACGCATTGGCCTCACCCTGTTGGGCATTTTTATGATATCCTGGTGCCTTTTCCACCTGGTAGCCATACGCGACATAAGGCCTGATGGTCTCGCCCTGACGCTGATGCTGATACTCACCGTCTGGATAATGGACACGGCCGCCTATTTTCTGGGCAAGTCCTTCGGCCGCCGCCGGCTTTCCACCATCAGTCCCGGGAAAACCTGGGAGGGCGCGGTCGCCGGCTTTATAGCAGCCGTAGTAACGGCTTGGGGCATAAGCAGGCTTATGGGCGGTTCCGTTTCCCATGTTTTTGCGGTCGGGGCGGGTGTGCTGATCGGGATTTTCGGCCAGGTTTCAGATATCGCGGAGTCCATGCTTAAGCGCGCCGTGGGCGTTAAGGATTCTTCCAGCCTGTTGCCCGGCCACGGCGGCATACTTGACCGCTTTGATTCCTACATTTTTCTGGCCCCCGTAATCTATTACTATGTGGTGTTCGCACACTGATGAAAAACGTCGTAATACTCGGCTCCACCGGCTCCATAGGCGTCAACGCCCTCAAGGTTCTCAGGAATCTCGGCGGCTGGCGGGTACTTGGCCTGGCGGCTAATTCCAAACTTAAAGCCCTGAACGCGCAGGTCCGTGAAGTAAAACCGGCTTACCTATCCATTTTTGATTACGCCGCCTGGAAGGAGTTCAGGACTTGCGTCCCGCGCGGGGTGAAGCTGCTTCCACCCGGAGTGGAAGGCATGGTTGAGCTGGCCTCCCTGAAAGAGGCGGACGTCGTGTTCAGCGCAGTTACAGGGGCCGTGGGGTTCGCCCCGCTGCTGGCCGCCATACGCGCCTCAAAGCGCATAGCGCTGGCCAACAAGGAGCCGATGGTGATGGCCGGCGAGCTACTGATGAGAGAGGCGGAGCGCTGGCAGGCAAGAATTATCCCCGTAGATTCCGAGCCTTCCGCTATTTTTCAGTGCCTGGCCGGAGTAAAGCCCGGGCAGTACGACGCAGCGGTTTCGCGCGTCTTCCTGACGGCCTCCGGCGGGCCCTTCTACGCGGCCAGGGGGTCAATGGCCAAAATCACCCCGGCTCAGGCTCTCCGGCACCCGCGCTGGAACATGGGTCCCAAAATTACCGTGGACTCCTCTACGCTGATGAACAAGGGCCTTGAGGCCATAGAGATAAAAAATTTTTTTTCTCTGCCGGTTTCAAAAATAGAAGTGGTTATACACCCGCAGTCTGTGGTTCATTCGGGTGTGGAATTCAGGGATGGATCGGCGCTGGCACAGTTGTCTCCCCCGGATATGAAGCTGCCCATACAATACGCGCTGACCTGGCCGGACCGCGCCCCCTCCCTGAGCGAACCGTTGGATTTATTCAGGCTTTCACGGCTGGACTTCGCGCAGCCTGATTTCCGCCGTTTCCCGTGCCTTGAGCTGGCTTTTGAAGCCGCCCGTAACGGCGGCATTTGTCCGGCGGCGCTCAACGCCGCCAACGAAGTCGCGGTGGAGCGTTTTATAGCCGGCAAACTCCGCTTTACGCATATCCCGGCCGTGGTTGAGAAAGTCCTGGCGGCATGTCGCGGCGGTTCCCGCGAGCGCCTTACGCTGGCCGGGGCGGTTGAAGCCGACAGTTGGGCAAGGCAGAAAGCCGCTGACGCCGCAGATAGAATCAGAAAGAGGTAAAAAATGTTCATATCGATAATGGCGGTATTGTTTACTTTCGGCGTGGTGATTTTCCTGCACGAGTTGGGACATTTCCTGGTCTGCAAGCTCTCAGGCATAAGGGTGGAGGCCTTCTCCTTCGGTTTCGGCCCCGAGATTTATGGCCGCACCAGAGGAGACACCCGATACTCCATAAGGGCTGTGCCCCTGGGCGGTTACGTTAAACCCGCCGGAGAAAATCTGGAGGATATCCGGACCGATTCAAAGCCGGCGTTGCCGATGAATGGCAAACCGGCTGGTGAGAACATAGTGGAGATAACCTCCGGATCAAAGCCGGAGACGCTTATAAACGTCAACCCGACCGGCGATAAGGCAGCGGGGAAACCGGACGAATATTATTCAAAACCCTGGTATATCCGGCTGGGCGTGGTTTTTGCCGGCCCCGTTATGAATTACCTGCTGGCTTTTGTCCTTTTTTCCGGTGTAATACTCTACATGGGCGAGCCGGTGTTTTCCGACAAACCGGTCATAGGCGACCTTTCCCCTGGCTATCCCGCTGAGGCGGCCGGCCTTAAAACAGGGGATATAGTGCTTAAACTTGACGGCGTTGCCGTGCAGAGCTGGTCCGGCATGGCCGAAAAGATTTATAGCAAAGCTGAAAAAGAAATTAACGTGACTTACAGCCGCGGCGGGGTAGAGACCTCGGTAAAGCTTAAGCCCCGCAAAGCTCCCGACGGCTCGGCGCGCGGCGTAATAGGCATTTCTCCGGCGATGGACTATAAACGCGTGCCGTTCCTTAAAGGCGCAGCTATGGGCGCCCACCAGTGCTGGTACTGGACAGCCTTCACGGTAAAGACGCTGAAGTCCAATTTTGACAAGCGCGAGAA
>CAZYFL010000017.1:0-13733 GCA_964646805.1 uncultured Elusimicrobiaceae bacterium
GTATGGCAGCCTGGGCCTGATCAGCGTAGGCGCCACTATAAGGAATCTCTCAAGCCACATCCCCACGCATACTGCCGATGAGGCTATTACCGTTCCGCCGACAGTCTTGCCGAGCGGAGAGACCAGGACGCAAAATGGGACCACGAAGCAGGTAGCAACCATCAGCCAGAACGCCGGAGCGTAAGGCCCGCTGAATTTTAAGTCAAATATCGCCATGTGATCGGGTTCTGCGCCGTACCAGGTGGTTATATACTCGCAGAAAGTGAAGTAGAACCATAGACAGCTCATCACCAGCAGCAGCTTGCCAAGGTTCTGGAAGTGGATGGGCTTGAGATAGTCCTCCAAGCCGTAACCTTTGCGTAGCAGCGCCATGGCAATAAGCAATGCCGCGATACCGGAAAAAATTGCGCCGACTACGAAGTAGGGGCCAAAGATAGCGGAATGCCACATCGGCTGAATCGTCATGCTGAATACATAGGAGACCACCGTGTGCACACTGACTGCGACGGGGAGCACCAGAAGAGCCATCTTTGAGATGCAACTCTCCAACACCTCTATTTCCGCGTGGGAACCGCTCCAGCCCAGAGAGAGCAGTTCATAAAGAGGCTTGCGCCAGTCTTTTACGCGGTCCCTGATGATGGCGATGTCGGGTATCAGGGGAAGGTAGAGATAGATAGTGCTGGAGATGAGATAGGTTGTGATGCTGCACACATCCCACAAAAGCGGCGATTGGAGGCGGCCGTCGGAGAAAACATTGAGCAGCCTGTCCGGGCGGCCCATGTCAACGATAATGCTGCCGCCCCCGAACATGAGCACCATAACCGTGATAACCTCGGCGGAGCGGGTGATAGCGCGGCGCCACTCAGCCTGGACTATGCGCAGGATGGCCGAGATTAGCGTGCCCGCATGCGAGATGCCGATAAAGAATACGAAGTTGACGATGTAAAAGCCCCAGAACACAGAGCCGCCCATCCCGGTCAGCGTGAGCCCGTAATACAACTGGCGGCCCCAGAGAAATAACGCCCAGAGGCTGATGGAGCCGAGTACCGCCATCGAGGCTATGAACCTGGGCGTAGGCGGATCAAGCACAGGCGCCGCCAGGATGGCCTCCGACGGCAACATCTTCATGGGAGGAGGAATCTTCCCGCTCTCCCTGCGGCGCGCCGCTATCTTAAAGAAGACGAGCGAGAGGATATAAGAAAGCAGGATAAATACCGGACCCAGGATGGCGCCCAGCGCCGCGGCCGGAAGCCAGGCATCGCCCAGGCGGTAAAGCAGAACAGCGCGCCAGGGGAACCATATGTTGACGGCGGCCGTGAACGCGTAGAAGCCCAGCATGCACGCCAGTTGCACATAGAATGTCCAAGGCCTGTTCCTCATGATTTTTCCTTCAAATATGTCACTTTGGGCCCGGTACCCAGCTCTTCCAGAAGATGGAAGGCTCTGGCATCCCTCGCGAGGACGGCTACTGCGCTGTCGCGATTGTTCAGATCGCCGAAGATGATGGCGGAAGCCGGGCAGACCTGCGCGCAGGCGGGCTGGTAGTCGCTCTCCAATAAGGCCCGCCCCTGGGCCTTGGCTTCTTCCCTGGCGCGTTGCAGGCGGTGGTGGCAAAATAGGCATTTCTCGGTTACGCCGATGGGCCTGACGGATACATCCGGATTGAAGGAATCCTCCATCTCAATCGGCCAGACGGGTTCTTTCCAATTAAAAAACTTGACGGTATAGGGGCAGGCGTTGAGACAATAACGGCAGCCGATGCAACGCGCGTAAACCTGGCCCACAATCCCTTCCTCGTTGCGGTACGTGGCGTTGACGGGACATACCTTCGTGCAGGGCGGATTCTCGCATTGCTGGCAGGTCATAGGCAGAAACCTCTGCTTTACGAAAGGATACTCCCCTTTCCGGATTGGAAGTATCTTCAGCCAGCGGCTGACCCGCCCCATGGCTGCTTCCCCGGGGCTGCCCAACATCTGGTTGTTCTCGGCTGAACAGGCCACCACACAGGCGCCGCAACCGGTGCACTTGTCTAAGTCTATCACCATGCCCCAGAGATGCTCTCCCGGCTTAGAGTTCCTCTTCTTCTCCCCTAAACCCCTGGATGCTTCTCCCCACGCCTTGCCCGTTCCCCCTGAAAAAACAGCCGCGAGGGCGCTCAGGGAAGCCAGCAGGAACCCTTTTCTGGAAGAATTTGCAACGTTCAGTCTTTCCATATTTTCACCCGGCTTTCCCCCATTCCCAGTTCCATCGGGTTAGAGCCCGCGCCTGCGGCCCACCTTCCATAGGCGGTGTGTCCCAAGCCGACGGGAAGGCTGAGAACCCCTGGCATGGCCGAATCGTCCAGGCGGGCTCTGGCCTTTATTTTTCCTCTTTGCGATGCAACCCATATAGCAGCTCCGTCCGATATTCCGTGCGTTTCGGCCGTATCGGGATGGATCTCCGCCCAGGTTTCCCAGGCATCTTGTATTTGAGGTCCCGCAACGCTTTGAAGATACGGCAGATGGGCGCCCTCTCCGAAGGAGAAGGCAAGCGGCGAATAGGAGTGGATATATAAGGGGAACTCCCCGTTCCTGGGCGGCTTTTTTAGATTCTGCCGGCCGAGCAGAGCGGTCAATGCGGTGAATTCAAATTTTCCCGAGCGGGTGGCGAAGCGCGGGCTTGCGGAGGCAGGACCGCTTATTTCCCGCCAGCCGCCTCCCTCGCCGTTTTCAGTTAACAGCTTTTCGGCCTGGAGCCTCTTGATATGACCTATGAAACAGGAATTAAAATCAGCGGGAACGTCTGTTCGGCCCAGAGCCAGGGCGGTCAGCATGAATATCTCCGCCGGATCCCTGGTGTCGTAGAGCGGTTCCACAGCCTTCACGGCGGCGTTCAATACAGCGCTTCCGTCCGCTGAAACATGGAATGAACAGTGTCCTCTCTCAAGCGGCGTGTGACATGGCAGCACCATATCGGAAAATTCAGCGGTCTCGGTGAGAAACGGGGAGACCGTAGCCACAAAATGCGTATCCGCCACGATTCCTTTCCATTCCAGAGGCGAGAGAAATCGGGGATTTACGCGGTCCACCAGCAGCGCCTCCGGCGGATGCCGGGTCAGCGTTTCAAGCGCGGAGTCGTCGGCCCGGAAGCCGGCCATGTTTTCCACAGTTAAAAAAACGCCGCCTTCCGAGATATTGCCCAGGAGGGCGTTTAACGCATGGACCGCCAACTGTGTTAAAAGCGGGCCGCGGTTGGTGATGGCAGCCGAAGGTTTAAGACTCCCCAGCTTATCCGCCAGCAGAAGGATCTCCTTTGGCGGCGTTCCGGTCACCTCGGATACTTCCTGCGGAGAATACCGCTCCAGACTATTCTTGAAATCCTCAAAGCCCTGGCAGCGCGAGTTCACAAAACCCCTGTCGTAAGTTCCATTGGCTATAAGCTGCCTGGCCAGGGCCAGCGCTAAAAAACCTTCAGTCCCAGGATGGACGGCAATCCATTGGTCCGATTTTCCCGCCGTTACGGAGAGCCTTGGCTCAATCTGGATTATTTGGGCGCGTTCCTTTCCTGAAGCGCTCCGGAGCAGGGCAAAGGCGCGTTGCGTCTCAACCGGCGCGCAGGAACTCTGCAACCAGTCAAACCCGAAAGAAACCACGAGCTTCGCGCGGGTGATGTCAAAACCCACCTGACGCAGGCCGTGCATCTTTTCATAAGCATCCGAGGGGGGTTCGGAGAGCGGGAATCCCAGGGCGAAGAAATTATCTTTGCCGGGCGAGCCGGCAAGGCCGCGCAGCATCTCGCCCTGAATATCCCAGGCCCGCGCAGAAGTAAGCGCGGCAAACGGCAACTTCCTGTTCCCCGACCCCGCTCGGACGATCTTTTTTGAGAGGAGTTCAAACGCCGCCTGCCAGGTAATCTTTTTCCAACTGCCTGAGCCGCGCGCTCCGTCGCGAAGTAACGGGCCCCTTACCCTGTCCGGATGGTAAAGCTCCTGCAGGGCGGCCGCGCCCTTGGGACACAGGCTACCCTGATTAACCGGATGTTTTGCTATCCCAGACACCCCGACCGCGCGACCGTCCACTCTCCGCACACGCATACCACAGCCGGAGGGGCACAGCCCGCAGACAGTGTGAGCGGAGGTCTCGTCCAACAATGGCGGGGGCAGGTCTTCCCTGGGTTTGAGCGCCCACTTGGCGGCCCAATCCGGCAGAGCGAAACCGAACCCGGAGAACATCCCCAGCTTTAAGAAGTTTTTTCGCGATATTTCCATAAAATACACGGTTGCCTGCCCTGCTTTATCTATGGCACGCCATGCAGTCGTTCGTCACTTTCATCTTGTAATGGCAATCCACGCAGCGCGCCATGCTGATCTTCACCGCTTGTCTTGTGACAGGGGCTTCCGCTTTTGAGATGTCGCCGTGGCATACGGCGCAGTCCAGCTTTGCCATGCCCACATGCCGGCGATGAGAAAAATAGACGTGGTCCGGCACACTGTAAATTTTCTTCCAGGGAATCGGTTTATTTGCGGAAACATAGTCCCGCACGGCTTTTGCCTTTGGATTTTCGTCGTCGCTGGTATGGCATGCCGCACAGACCTCCACCGTCGGGATCCGCGCCTGTGCTCTGCCCTCGGCGATGCCTAGGTGGCAACTGGCGCACTCAAGTTCCAGGGCGAGGTGTTTTTTATGGTTGTAAGCGATGGGCTGGCGCCTGTTTGTCCCCGCCGCGCGGGAATAGATATAGAAGGCAACGCCCGTCAAAAGGAGCATCGTCGCAATTCCATAGAGGGCCAGGAGGGCTCCATAAAAACGTCTCATGGCATTACCTTCGAAAACCGGAGTCTCCCCTTTAGAACCGGGATTACCATCTTAAGAAGCAGCGTATAGAGCAACAGACCGAAGGCCCATATGCCGATGCAGATAAGTGTTTCGTTAAGAGTTGGGAGGTACTCTACAATCTCACCCAACTGGGTCGGGATGAAAGCGGGAATAACGAGTCCCATCCCTTTCTCAATCCAGATCCCCCCGATTGCCAGCACACAGGCGATATTGAGGTACTTCAGGCCGCGCGAAACCGGCAGGATGAGCAGAAAGAGCGCGGTCAGGTTCATGGCGAGCGCTGTCCAGATCCACGGCGCCAGGCCGTGATGTCCATGGAGACCGAAGAATAGATACCTGGCGGAGGCCACATGTTGCGTCTCAATGTAGAACTCCTTGAACACCTCGCAGATAAAGAGGAAAACATTGAGAACCATAGAAACCTGAATGATTGACCTCAGGCGCAGCAGGGCTTCGTCTGAAACATAGTAGTCTGTGAAGCGCCGGATGAGTTGCAGCGTCAGAACGATAAAACCCGGACCGGAGGTGAAGGCAGAGGCGAGGAAACGCGGGGCGACTATCGCCGAGTTCCAGAACGGGCGGCCTCCGAGTCCTACATAGAGAAACGCGGTCACGGTGTGAATGCTGATCGCCCATACGATTGCGGTGAAGACAAACGGGAGGTAAAGCAGCTTGATGGGTTCGCGGCCCAGGTATTTCATATAAACGAGGTAGGCGCAAATGTAGATATTGAGCAGAAGGTAGCCGTTGAGGACGATTACATCCCAGGAGAGCATGGAGCCGGGCCAATTGAGCTTGCCGATAATGGGAACCATGTGCCAAAATCTCTCGGGACGCCCCAGGTCAACGGTAACAAAAAGGAGGCACATGATTATGGCTGCGATAGCTAGCAACTCCCCGAATATCACCACGTCGTGCAGAGTCTCGTCTTTGTAAATGTAAACAGGGATTACGAGCATGACCGCCGCCGCGGCCATACCTACGAGGAAAGTGAAGTTCGCGATGTAGAGCCCCCAGGAAACCTGGTCAGTCATACCGGTGGTTACGAGACCGTGCACGAACTGTTTGCAGTAGGCGTTCAGGCCGATAAGGGAAAGAAGGGCCAACAGCAGCGTCCAGGCAAAATAGCGCCAGTCCCCCTCAAAAACTTCAAGAGCGGAGCGCCAGAGATAAATCAGAAAGTTAAACATTGAAGTAATAGTAGAACTTGGGGCTTGTGCCCAGTTCCTCTTTTAAGACATACACCCGCTTGGTGCGGATGATATTGGAGATCTCGCTGTCCGGGTCCAGGATATTTCCGAATTTCCTGGAACCAGTGGGGCAGACCTCCACGCAGGCCGGATAGCGGCCCGCCCTGGTCCTGTGCAGACAAAAATGACACTTTTCCATCACGCCGTTTTCTCTGGGCCGGTTAGAGAGGTAGCCCATATCGGGGTTTAAATCCTCACTGGGGAGACCGGGTTTTTTGAAGTTGAACCTGCGGGCCCAGTAGGGACAGGCCGCCTCGCAGTAGCGGCAGCCGATGCACCAGTTGTAATCTACTACTACAATCCCGTCCTTCTCCTGCCAGGTCGCCTCTACGGGACAGACCTTGACGCACGGGGGGGTGCGGCACTGGTTGCACTGGACCGGCATATAGTAGTGGTCCGGTTCGGGAACTTCTCCCTTGTAATAGTGCTCGGATGTTTCTACATCAATGGAGCCATTCTTCATCCTCAGGACGCGGATGTACTGAAGCTGCGGGTTCCTGGACGTATTGTTTTCTTTTGCGCAGGCGTAAACGCATTTCCTGCAGCCCACGCAGCGCCCGAGGTTTAAGGCATACGCAAACGAGACTCCATCAAGCGCCTGTGGGTCCGTCAGATTGGGGCGCACCCCGTAATCTTTTTCAACAGTCTCGCGAATTCGCTCAAAAATCACTTCCTTATCACGCGGGGTCAGTTCCTTGTAGTGTTTCCGGAGCCACTCCTCCATCGTCGGGAAATTCGCCAGGTGTCTAAGCGGCGAGAGAGCCGCGGCCGTTGCGGCCGCAAGTCCCACGGCCGCGGCCCCCAAAAATTCACGGCGGGTGATACGGGATGTCTCTACCCCCTCAGGGCGAAAGTAGGGTTGCCCGGCGGATAGCTTCTCCACAGACATCAGCGTTCACCTGCGTGTGCCGTCACCCGCAGCGTCTGCGGGGCGGGCGCCGCGCGGAGAGGCTTGAAAATGGGCCAGTGCGGGTCGTGGCAGCCGATACAGACCAGCGTCTTTCTCTCTCCCAGCGCCGTATTCCAGTAACCGCTCCTGCGGCCGTGGGCGCCCTGCAGCCAATCCCGATAGTGCGGTCCGTGGCACTTGGCGCAGAGGGTTTCAACGCGTGAGTAGGGGATCGGCTCTCCTCCGTACGCCACAAAGAAGTCACGCTTCTCGCTGTTATGGCAGTTGAAGCAACGGACATTCAGCCCGTGGCGCAGAACAACCCGGCTGTGAAAAACGCCGCGCTTGCGGGGATCTTCGGCAGGGGGGCCCATAGAATCATGGCACTGCCCGCAAGGAGTTCCTTCGGTCATCAACCTTGGCTTAAGGGGACCGCGGACAGGCGTCGTATCGTAGTATGCAGGTTCAATCTTGGGAGGCTCAGGGGTTTGTTCCCCCGCGCCCAGGGGGTCAAACCAGAAAAACAGGGCGGCTAGAGCAAACACGGCCAGAGCGGCCAAAGGCGCCCAGGTCGGCAGGTTAACGTCCGGTGAACTCCCCATTCCTTAACTACGGTCTCTCTGTTTCCTGCCGGGGAACCGCATCGGTTTGGCCGTTTTGATGACCAGAGGCCCGGCCCCCTAAAGGAGCGGCGAACTCCCTGGCAAGCGAGGTAATCCCAGCCATCGCGCCCACCCCGCCCATCGTCTCTACGGCGCTGGACGGAACAATAATCACTGTGGAGTTCTGCTTCATTCCTTCAAGCAGGATATTCAAAGCCCTCAAGTGAAGCGCGACAGGATTATTGGCGTAGGACAGGGCGGCCTGGTGAAATTTATTGGCCACCTGTACCTCAGAGTCGCCGAGTATAACGCGGGCCTGTCTTTCCCGCTCCGCTTGGGCCTGCATGGACATGACATTCTGAAGCGAGGCCGGGATCTTGACGTCGCGAATCTCTACCGACAGAGCGGTGATCCCCCACGGTCCGGTCCGCTGGCCGATCATCCCCTGCAGCCTGCTGTCTATCTTTTGACGGCCGGTCAGCATCTCGGCCAGGTCCGTCTCGCCGATTATATCCCTTAAAGCCGTCTGGGCCGACCAGGTGATGGCTTCCTGGTAATTCTGTACCTCCAAGGCCGCCTTTTTCGGGTCCAGCACACGCCAGAAAAGTACCGCATCCACGTCCACGGGAACACTATCCTTGGTGAGGGTCTGCTCCGCCGTAAACGGAGTGGTTATGGTTCGCAGGTCAATCCAGTACGGAATCGTGTCCACGAAAGGGATCAATATCACGAAGCCCGGCCCCTCCATCCGGTCAAACCGCCCCAGCCTCAGAATAATGGCCCGCTGCCACTCCTGGGCAACCCTTATGGAAAGAAGGCCCAGAAACCCCGCGGCAACTCCCGCAACGGCAACCAGGGGTTGCTGCAAGACGACACTAAGCCCTGCCCCGCCGGCGGCAACTGCGATGAACAGGGCGATGGTGAACGCATGTAAACCCATACTCAAGTCCTCCTCGTTTGCTATTTATCGGATATTTCACACCCCGCACTCAGCATTAATCTGCGCTACTTTTTTCCCCGCTTCCGGATGTAGCTGGTTTGGGTGTAGGAGCCAGCGTGTGGAGATAGGCCGCGAGATCGGCGATCTCTGCGGCCTTAAGTTTGTCTTTGAAGGCCGGCATCTTGTTGCGGCCGGCGGAGATCGTCTTTATGTGCTCGGCATCGGAATGCTGGGCTATGCGCCCGGAGAGGTTCAGCGCCTCCGGGGGAATCTTGAACATCTTAGCCATGGCAGGGTTTCCCTGGCCCTCCTTGCCATGACAGGCGGCGCAATTAGCCTTATAAACCACGTTTTCGGCGGCCATGGAGGTAGAACCTGCGGCAACGGGAGTTTTAAGGTGGGAAACAAGACTCCTTATTTCTTCCGCGGTCAACTTGTCTTTGTAAGCGGGCATCTTGCTTTTGCCGTCTGAAATTATTTTAGCCAAATCCGCATCACTCCTGGAAATGACCGCTTTAGCGGTTAGGTCCATGGCAACAGGTTCAACCTTGAACATTTTGACCATGGCAGGGCTGCCTTTCCGGTCTTTACCGTGGCAGGTGATGCAGTTGGTTTTATAAACCGCGGCCGCATCCCCGGCGAAAGACGGAACAGCCTGCATACAAAACGCTAGAACACCGACAACAATCACATTCTTTTTCACGGTAGTTTTCTCCATTTGGATTTCCTGCGCGGTTCATAATCCCGCGATCGTGACACCCGTCATATTGTTCATTGTATGTAACTGCTCAGGTAGCCAGAATCCAGAAGCCAGAATTCAGAATAATCTGCAACTTCTTACTCCTGACTACTGAATTCTGACTACTGTCTACCTGAGTAGTTACCATTGTATATCATTTGCGCGCATCTGTTCAAAAACGACGGAGAATTAAGCGCCATGACCTGGCGCTTCGGTTCGGGCTTCTTTCTCCGGCCAGGGCGGGAGCAGGTAGATGAGTACCGCGAGAATGACCAGGGGGAGCAACCCCACGATTATAGCGCTGAGCAGTCCCTCCCGCCCCGCTAATTCCATTTTATATGTGGTGAAACCCCGCAGACTTTTGGAAAAGAACTGTCCGCCAATCACGACATTCCACCGCATCGCCAGGATGCCTATCAGCGAAAGGACGCTTGACACCACATAAAAGAGCTTGCGCACTTTTTCCGGAAGCTCTACCATCTGCGCAAGGCCCAGCAGGAACATGGGAGCGATTGAGCCCATCATCACCTGAACCAGCATCATACTGATAAGCAGTTTGCCTTCCACCAGCAGGGTGATGATGTCAAAATGTTCTTCAGCCTCGTATGCGGTCTGGATAGTTTCAAGCATTTCAAGCGAAAAGGCCACGATGATCGTCGTCAGCAGGAATTTCCCCACGGTGTCCAGGCAGGGCATATCTATGCGCACATCGCGAGCCCAGCACAGGAACATGTAGATCAGCATTACGCCGGCGATGCCTGAAGCCATGGCGGAAAAGATGAAGATTACCGGCATCAGGGGGGTAGACCACCAGGGGTTAGCCTTGATGGAACCGAAGATGAACCCCACATAGCCGTGCAGAAGGAGGGCTGAGGGCAGACCCACGACCGTCAATATTCTTCCCAGTTTGTCGTCTATTGCGAGGGAGCGCGGGGAAATATTATCCACCCCTAAAGTGAGGACCTTGTAAAAAATACGCCTGGGCCAGAAAGTCTCGGAGCGCGACCATTCCACAATTTCCCTGCGGTAATCCAGCCATATCTCCATCAAAAGCACCACCATCAGATACCATAGGTACACGAAGCCGAACATGGCCATCGCTGAAGAAGTCTGCGGGGTAAAGAGAATTTCTATACCCCGCTCCGGATGGCCGAGGTGCAGGTTGAGGGGGAGCGTTGCCACCAGCAGGAAGGCCAGGGCCACCAGCAGAGAAAGGCGATAAGTGGGTTTTATGGCCTTAACGTCAAAAACCCGCTCAAGGGAGGCAAGCACGAAGGCTCCGGCCACCAGCCCCGTAATATAAGGATACAGCACGATAAGGACGCTCCACTGCAGCTCCAGTTCATTAGGATAAATGTAGCCGGAAACCTTGTGGAGGGCTTCACGGAGCGATTCAATAAATGCCATGTCCATCAGCGAACCTCCCTGTCAAGCCCTTTGTAGACGAGCTTGGGTTCTGTTCCCATATGGGGTTTCAAGACCTGGACGGTTTCAGTTTCGTAGAATTTTGAAATGGCGCTTTTGGGGTCGCTAAGGTCCCCGAACATGCGCGCGCCGGTGGGGCAGACCTCCACGCAGGCGGTCTTGAGACCCTTTTTTATGCGATGGTAACAGAGGGTACACTTATCGGCCACATGGAGTACCGGGTGATAATACCGGCAGCCGTAAGGGCAGGCCTGGATGCAATAGCGGCAACCGATGCAGTATTTACGGTCCACCAGCACCACGCCGTCGTCTGTTTTGAAAGTGGCTCCCACCGGGCAGACCTGCTCGCAGGGGGAGTTCTCGCAGTGGCCGCACAATTTCGGCACAAAAAAACTTTTAGTGACGGTTTCCGGGTCGCCGGGTGGCAGATAGCCGTCCAGGCCGCCGTTCGGAGAATCCACGCTGACTTCGCCGCTACGCCTGATGATGTAGCGCTCAACCCAGGTGCGGAAATAGAAAGGCTCGCGGGGAATCTCGTTCTCGGTTTTGCAGGCATCTACGCATCGGGCGCAGCCTATGCACTTGTTCACGTCTATGGCATAGCCCCAATAAGGCTTCTTCCTTTTCCAGGGCGGCTCGCGGAAGAATTTCTCCGCGGCATGAAGCGGGGTTGTAAAAACCCGCGTCGCCATTACCAGCGCGGCGCCGGCGGCGGTCTTGAGAAATTGTTTGCGGCTGAAGTTTTTCATATGGAGTTACTTCGGCTGATGCGGCTGATGGCATGTGTTGCAGGAGGCGTCGGGATTATGCTCTCTTAAATTTATCTGGGGGAATTTGGCCGGCCTAGATGGGGATTTTTCGTGACAGTGGCCGCAGAAGACCCGCATTTCAACTTCTTTAGGCTTGTCGGGCTTAACCAACTTGGGGTTATCCGCGTGGGACAGAAGCGCGCCGTGGCAGCTTTCGCAACTGACGGAGCGGTGGCCGGATTTGGCCTTATCCGAGACTTGTTGGGCATGACACCGCTTGCAGGCGGGTTCCCCCGCGTAGTGGCGCGTTAGCGCGGCAAATTCTCCCACCGCGTCGGCGCGGTAATGCCCCAGCTTGCCGAAACTCTCCGGAACAAGCAGTTTCCGTATGCCCATAAAACCGATAAATGCGGCTATAAAAATAACCGCGACACGCAACAAGTGCTGAATGTCTTTCATGATTTCATATTTTACCTTAATTTCGGGAAGATTCCGCAAACTTTGAAATCCATATGCTCAATTCATATAAAACTACCATCGGAGCCGTAAAAAGGAGCATGTTGAAAATATCGGAAGTGGGGGTGATTATGGCCGCAACTATCAGGATAGCGACGAGGGCATAGCGGTATTTGCTTCTCAGGAGACGATGGTTGATAACCCCCAGCTTTGTAAGGATGTAACTTAACACCGGCATTTCAAAAACGAGACCCGTGCCCACAACGGTCCAGGTAATGAAGGAAATATAATTCTGCGCCGATATAACCGGCTGAAGTTCCGCCCCGGCAAAGCCAAGCAGGAATTTAAGCGCGGGGGGAATCAGAATAAAATAAGAGAACACAACCCCGAGGGAGAAAGCGGCCATTACTCCGCCTACAAAAACAAAGACATTGTTTCTTAAGCCGGAGCCGGCGGCGGGCTCAATAAATTTCCACGCCTGGTACAGCAAAAACGGCATGGAAAATATCAAGCCGGAGGTAAATGAAATGTTGAGGTAAACAGCTAAGGCCTCGGTCGGGGAAAAAAACACAAGTTTGTCCACGATCCCGGCCAGGGGATGTTTTATGATCCTGAACAGAAGCGTGGAATAGTTGAAAGATGCCGCGAACGAACAGGCGAAAAACGCAAGCGAATACAGCAGCCTGCGTCTCAATTCATCCAGGTGGGAGGGCAAAGGAAGGCTGGGGTCCATGCGGATAGGCAGGGGTTATAGAGTTTAATCTTCGCCTTTATCTTTACCTGTTGCTGCTTCGTCAGCCGGGGTTTCCCGCATCGTTTTTTTGAAGTCTTTTATCGTTGCGGCCACGGACCTCCCGAGTTCAGGAAGCTTATTCGCCCCGAAAAGAAGAACGCAGATAAATCCGATAAAAAGCAACTCCGGCGTATCCATTCCAAGTATCCTCATAATTCCCTCCAATATGCGGAATTCACCACACTTACTTTTATTATAGCACAAGGCAGGGAGGGACCTGTGGCTAAAATACTCATTGAGGATCCTTCCGTGTCATGAACAAGCCGTACGCAGCTTATTCACCCAAAGCGCTATCTCTGCCAGGTCCAGGCCCGTTATCTCGGGGAAGCGGCCCGCCGCAGTCAGGGATTTTACCGTGGCGCCCTTGCCCTCAAAGCGTATAAGGGCTATGGCCGCTCCGCCGTACTTGACCTCGTAGGCGGGCTCGCCGCTGCTGTAGAACTCCGGCCACTTCAACGCGCGATAAATATAGGCGGTGAGCGCGCCGGCCTTGCGCGCGCGGTAACTTTCGGTAAACCACTCTTTAACGGTCCATTTCATAAGTCCCCCTCCGGCTGGTAAGCGTTTTAAGGATTAAGTTGCAAGATCAATCCTTTAAATTCCCTAATCCTTGACCTTACATAAATATCATAGCAGACGAACCCGACAAGGGCGTGTCGCAGGGGACTGGACGCGACTGATTTTCTTACTTGTTTGGACGATAATCGGGAAAGACACATGTCAACAGCCCGCGCGGCACATTATTGTTTAGCCTAAAGAGAAGTGCCGAACAGGCGGTGGGGGAATTTCAAGAGAATCAGTAGAGTAGAAAAGGGCTTGGCCATTTTCTACTCTACTAATGTTGAGTAGCGGCGGTTTAAGCCGACTTGTGGCCAAGGGGAAGGCGTTTTTATATTAAAGTAAGAAAGTCAGCCGCGTCCCCTCCGATCCCCCGAAAGGCAGGTTACACACAAACAGGAAGGTCGCTGGGTAATGAAAGATTTGTGGAAAATCTGGAACATGAGTTCGGGCGCAGGTTGCGAGCTTTATCCATTGGGCGGCCAAAAATCAATAAATAGGTGTCTGTCCCCTTACCT
>CAZYFL010000017.1:13833-16704 GCA_964646805.1 uncultured Elusimicrobiaceae bacterium
TCGGTTTTCTTGTTTACTGCAGGTGGGCTTGTTCCAAATTCCGCGCTGCAGAGTCAGGGCTGGCGCCTTTTTAATCTACAATTCAAAGGAGCCACGGATTTTATACAATTCAATAGTACAAACCATACGGAGGTTAGATGTTTAAATTGCTGTTGTCCTTTTGCGTCCTGCTTTTCCCTGCGGTCCTTTCCGCTTCGGAAGAAGCGGAAGATCCGTATATGAACGCCCTGGTAAAAGAGCTGGACCGCTCCTTTACCGGCCTTAAGAATTCTGAAAAAACGCCGCTTTATTACCTGGGCTACGAACTTACGGCATCCAGGTATCGTTATATGTCCGCCAAACTTGGGGCGCTGGACGGAGATGCCGATTATCTCAGCAACAAGCTGGATATTGACATGCGCGTGAACGCGATGGACATGGACAATACCCACCAGGTAAAAGGAAACACGGCCCGGGCCGGCTCCACGCAGTCCCAGGATCTGCCGGTGGCGCTTGAGGGGGACGAAAACGCCCTGCGGGCCCGCATCTGGGAATATACCGACAAGGCTTATAAGAAGGCGCAGGAGAACTTCACCAGGGTGAAGATGAACAAGGCCGTGACCGCCGCCGAGGATGACCCCTCTCCCGACTTCTCCCCGGCCAGGGCCGAAAATTTCTATGAGACCGTAAAGCCGCAGTACCCGGACCTGGCCGCCTGGCGCGGGCGCCTTAAAAAACATTCCGCCCGCCTGGCCGGCTACAACTTTATATACGATTCCGGAGTGACGCTGAACTACGAGAACGAGAACCGCTACATGGTAAACAGCGAAGGCGCCCGCGTGAAAACCGGCGGCAACTACATCACGCTGTCTTACTACCTCACCGGCCGCACCACGGACGGCATGGAATTAAGCCGTAGCGAGCAGTACAACACCGATTCCTTCGGGGGGCTGCCCCCCGAAGAAAAGATGAATGCCGATATGGATCGCTCCATAAGCGAGCTGAAGGCTTTGAAAGATGCCCCCATAGTAGAGCCCTACAGCGGCCCAGCCATTCTTAACGCCCGTGCCGCCGCGGTTTACTTCCACGAGATAATCGGCCATCGCCTGGAGGGCCACCGCCAGAAGCTGGAGGATTCGGGCCAGACATTCGCAAAGAAGGTCGGCCAGAAGGTCACCTCCGACATAGTCACGCTTTACGACGACCCCAATCTGCGCGATTTTCGCGGCATCCCGTTGCGCGGCTATTACCGCTACGACAACGAGGGCGTTAAGGCGCAGCGAGTGAGCCTGGTGGAAAACGGCGTGTTGAAGGGCTTCCTGATGAACCGCTCGCCGATACGCGGCTTCCCGGCCTCCAACGGCCACGGCAGGCGCTCTTCCGGCAGGCCGACGGTGGCCCGCATGGGAAACCTGGTGATGCAGGCCTCGGTAACCAGCGCCTACCCGGAGCTGCGCAAACAGCTTATAAAGGAATGTAAGAAGCAGGGCAAACCCTTCGGCCTGGTCTTTGACGATATCTCCGGCGGCTTCACCAATACCGACCGCGGCGACGCTCAGGCTTTCAAGGTTATCCCGCTGCTTGTTTATAAGGTTTACACCGACGGCCGTCCGGACGAGGTGGTACGCGGCGTGGACATAGTAGGTACGCCCATAACCAGCTTCAGCAAGATCTTCGCCGCGGCCGACGATGACGGCGTTTTTAACGGCACCTGCGGCGCAGAGTCCGGCTGGGTGCCGGTCTCCGCCGTTTCGCCGAGCGTGCTTATAAGCGAGATAGAAGTGGAAAAGTCGCAGAAATCGCAGGAAAAGCCGCCGGTGCTTGCCCCGCCGCTACACGACAAATAAAGGACAAGGCCATGAAAAAAACGATAATAGCAGCTTTATTTTTTGCCGCGGCCCTTGCTCCCGTAGCGAGGCTGAACGCCGTTCTCCCGGAAGACGACAAGGTTTTCGCCGCTATGAGGGATGAGTTGTCCCGTTCCATGAAAAAGCTCAATATGGACAATTTAGGCAAGCCTTATTTCCTGTCCTATACTGTGGGCGACGGCCACTCCTTCAGCGTCACGGCCGGTTTCGGCGCGGTGGAGGATCTGAACTCTTCGGATTACCGCCGGCTCGAAGTGGACCTGCGCGTGGGCTCACCGGAGTTTGACAACAGCCATTACGCATCCAATGTCTGGGAAGGTTACAATACCGTGAGCGACTGGAATATTCCGTTGGACGATAATTACGACGCGTTGCGCTTCGCCGTCTGGTCCGCCACGGACAAGGCTTACAAAAAAGCCCTGGAGACGCTGTCAAAGAAAAAAGCGTTCGTGGAATCCAGGAACATGATGGAGCTTTATGACGACATGACGCCGCAGGCCCCGTACGAGCTGTTCCGCCCCTTCGCCGCGGAGCGCCTGGACGAGGATCTCTGGCGCGAGAATATCCGCAAAGTCTCGGCGGTATTCCTTAAATATCCGGAGGTGAAGTATTCCGCGGTGCGCCTGCGCTTCAAATCGGGCGGGGTGCGCTACCTTAACAGCGAGGGATCGGCCCACAGGCGGCCTTCCTGCGCCGGAGCGGTATCTATAGCGGCTTCCGGCTACGCGCCGGACGGCTTCCGCCTTAAGTCTTCCCATACCGATGATTTCTGCCTGGCAGGGGATGCGCCGGACATTGAGAAGTTGCTGGCCAGGGCCGACAAGATCGGACGGGACATTGTCCGCATGAGCAACTCGTCGCCCATAAAGGCCTACATCGGCCCGGTGTTATTTGAGGAAGAGGCAGCCGGAAAGTTTTTTGAGACCCTGCTGGTGAATAACCTGGCCAACCCGCGCGAGGTGTGGACTGAGAAAAGCCGCCGGGCCAACGAGTCTGTGTTCCGTAGAGAGGGGGAACTGGTGGA
>CAZYFL010000018.1:0-16439 GCA_964646805.1 uncultured Elusimicrobiaceae bacterium
TTACCGCTACCCCTTTCAATAACCGCCCGCAGGATATTTTCTCCATGATCCGCCTTTTCCAGATACCGGCAAAATCCACGATCCGGACTGTGGATAACCTTTCCTACAGGTTCCAGGAACTGATACGCGAATACAAGAAGATAGAAAAAGCCCAAAAAGAAAAATCTAAGACCGGCGCCGAGATAAAAACCGAGGTTAACGCCGTGGCCCGCAGAATACGGGATATCTTATCGCCGGTTGTAATCAGGCGCTCCCGCATAGGGCATAGGCGGGACGTTGCTTAAACGCTTAAATACAAGATAAATCAACTGGTATTTAAATAAAGCCGAGTGCCGCGACCATGCAAGACTCTTTGAAGTCCCTAGTACCGAAGGAGGCGCGTTATGAAAATATCCAAACCTTTACCCATCTATAATCGTATTCGGGATATCATCGAATCCACCCGCGCGGGCGCGATGCGCTCCGTCAACACGGCGCAGGTGGTTTCCAACTGGATGATCGGGCGGGAGATTGTGAGGAGCAGAAAGAGTAGGTAGTAGGGGACGTTGTTGAAAGATTGAATGTTCGAGCCGGGGTTCCGTGGGAGGTTGCTTTTGGCGCGGCTGCTGAGCGGCGCGAGTGAAGCGGGAAATTATGGAAAAGAATAAACAGATCGCGAAACAGAACACATTCACGGAGTTCCTGCTCTACACCGCGCCAAGCGGCAAGGTGAAAGTGGAGATATTCTTGCGCGATGAAAATTTATGGCTCACGCAAAAAAGAATGGCCGATCTTTTCGGCGTCGGTGTTCCGGCTGTAAATAAACATCTCAAAAATATCTTTGAAACCGGAGAATTACAGGAAGATTCAGTTATTTCCATTTTGGAAACAACTGCCGCAGACGGGAAGAAATATCCGACTAAATTTTATAATCTGGATGCCATTGTTTCCGTAAAGCGGGTCAGACACCTATAGAGACCGCCAAGGCCTTTGCCGCCTATATCAAGGCCGGTACGCGGCCCTACAAGGCCAAGGGCCGCCGGGACCAAAATAAAGGCGACAGTTACAATCGTATTCACTGAAAAACAACGGGAACAGACGGCTTTTTAATCGGAGAGATATTATGACTGAAAATTTACCTGATAAGGCTCAAAATAAATCGGAGATTTTATTTTATTCGGCTGAAGACGGCGAAACAAAGCTGGATGTGCGCTTGGAAAATGAAACCGTCTGGCTGACACAAGACCAAATGTCCGAGCTGTTTGAAAAAGCAAAGTCCACCATTAATGAGCACATAAAAAATATTTACAAAGAAAAAGAGCTGGAAGATGCAACAACTATGAGAAAATTCGGAAATTCCGAATTTTCCACCAAGCCCACCAACTTTTACAATCTTGACGTGATTATTTCTGTCGGATACCGGGTAAAGTCGTTGCGGGGCACCCAGTTCCGCATTTGGGCTACCCAGCGCATTAAAGACTATATTGTTAAAGGTTTCGCCCTGGATGACGAACGGCTTAAGCAGGGTGGACAGAAGGCGCGTTATTTTCAGGAACTTTTACAGCGCATCCGCGATATACGCAGCAGCGAACGCAACTTTTACCAGAAAATAACCGACATTTATGCGACCAGCATTGATTACCGCAAGAATGACAAACTGACCAACGAATTCTTTGCCATGGTACAGAATAAAATGCACTACGCCGTGCACGGCCAGACCGCTGCCGAGATGATTACAAAGCGCGCAGATGGGACAAAACCGTTGATGGGCCTGGTTAATTTTAAAGGCAATTACATAACACAGCAGGATGTGAAAATAGCCAAGAATTATCTGACCGAAAAAGAGCTTAATCAGCTTAACCTGATAGTCTCCCTGTATCTTGATTTTGCCGAATTGCAGGCTACAAACGACCGGTTAATGAAAATGAAAGACTGGATTTCAAAACTGAACGAGTTCCTTAAGATCAGCGAAAAGAGGATTTTAACCCATGCCGGCACAGTAAGCGCCGAGGCTGCGGCCAGGAAAGCGGAAGTCGAATTTGAGAAGTACAGCAAAGAGCGCGACAAGAAAATGGTCTCAGACTTTGACCTGGCGGTAAAAGAGCTGGAGGTTAAAAACAAAAAAAGAATTTAACCCCAAAAAACAAGTCACGGGGGTGTATGGGACGCTACCCAATAACTCAATAACCGAAAAGGGGAAACAGGATAGCCAGAGGCCCGGGGGCAGCGGTTGATGAGCGGCGCAACTGAGGTACGAAACTATGAAAAAACTACCTGACAATCAAATCGCTTTTTATCAATCACTGGACGGCGCGGTGAATATCGAGGTTTTGTATGCCGAAGAAAATATCTGGCTTACCCAAAATAAAATGGCGGAACTCTTTGACACAACGCCTCAAAACATAACCCAGCATCTCAAAAACATCTATGCGGAGAGCGAAGTTGACCAAAAGGCAACTTGAGCGCTAACCAAATTTCAATTTTTCGCGCGCACAGAATCCGGAATTTTTTCCGAAAAAGAAAAATGTGAAATTTGGCGGAAGGGAAGGGATTCGAACCCTTGATACCCTTGCGAGTATACAGACTTTCCAGGTCTGCGCCTTCAACCGCTCGGCCACCCTTCCGTTTTATTCCGCCTGACGGGCGTTGTAATTTTAGGATATTTGGTAAGATGACACAATGGCGAAAGAAGAAAAGAAGGAAAAAATAGAGCCGGTGGCAACCAACCGCAAGGCGCGGCACGACTACCTTATAACCGAAACTTACGAGGCGGGCCTGGCACTGGAGGGACCGGAAGTTAAGTCGCTGCGGCTTAAACAGGCAACCCTGACTTCCGCTTTTGCACGGACGGAGAAGGACGGCCTCTACCTGTACGGTCTGCACATAGCGCCCTACGCTTTTAACACCTTAGACAAAATTGACCCCATCCGCACCCGCAAACTGCTGCTGAAGCGGCAGGAGATAAAGCGCCTCACCGGGGCGCTGACAATAAAAGGCATGACCCTGGTGGCCCTAGAGCTTTATTTCAAGAATGGCTGGGCTAAGGTGTTGCTGGGCCTTGCCAAAGGCAAAAAATCAGCGGACAAGCACGAGTCCATAAAGAAACGCGACATAGACCGCGAGATGCGCAGGGAGTTCAAGGAGAAATTCAAAGGATGATGCACTTATTTCGTAACTACTCAGGTAGACAGAATCCAGAATTCAGGAGTCAGAATGAAGAGTTGGAGACTTATTCGCAGGCTATTCTGAATTCTGACTCCTGAATTCTGTCTACCTGAGTAGTTACCTTATTTCAGGTAAATATCCGGTGAACCAATATTTGCTATTTTAGAATCTGAAACCGGCGCCGGCGTTTGCAAGCGTCCGATCGTGAGTGTAGGTAAGCCCGCCCGCAAGATAACCCAATTTAAGTTTAGCCCGCAGCCCGACTGTAAAACGGACGCCGGAAACGGAAATTTTTCTACCAACCAGCGCAGCATCAAGAACTGTCTGGGCCTCAAGCCGTGTGAAATCGTAGCCGATGCCAAGATACGGCGACACCACCGGCACGTTTATTGAGCAAACCAAACCGGTGTTGAAATGTATGGCGTAAAAATACCTGTGCACGGCCATATTGGCCATACCGCCCAGTATGGCGTTAATCTTATATTTTTCGTCGGAAACGTTCCAGAGACCGTAGCGCAGCCCGCCTCCCGCCACTGAAACGCCTTCAAAGGTTCCGCCGCGCACGAAACCATCTATGCGGTACGGCATGCCTATCTCCGCCTGGATAACTCCCAACCCGAACAGGTTATTTTTTTTAAGGACAGTGTTCCCATGGGAAGGCTTAAACTGGGCCACACCCCGCACACCGATATCAAAACCGGCGAAGCCCAGCGGCCGGGCCGTCTGGTTTGAACCGGAACCGAGCAGGCTGCCGATGTCGCGCGCAAATGGCCTGAAGGAACCGGTGGTAAGATTCCGGAAATTGTCGTAATTCGCGGCAACGGCACGGGAAAACCCGAATAGCGAGACGAGGGCGAAACAGATTACTTTCCTGATCATCGGTTCCTCTTATTCTTTCTCCGCCGCGCCTCCCAAAACTTCCTTGACCGTGGTAAACCCCAGCAGAACCTTCTCCAGGCCGTCCATGGCTATGGTACGCATCCCGTTTCTCATGGCAATCTCTTTCACTGGAATGGCCGAAGGGTCTTTCAGCAGCTGTAGCCGGATCTCATCGTTAAGGATGAGCAGTTCGTGCATACCCACGCGGCCCTTGTAACCAGTGGTCCTGCAGACATCGCAACCCTTGACCCTGAACACCTTTGCTCCGGGCGGCACCTTGACGCCGTTGGCATCAAAAACGGCGATCTCCTCCGGAGAGGGATCGGCCTCTATCTTACAGTCCTTGCAAAGGCGGCGGGCCAGGCGTTGTGCCAGTACCGCTTTCATAGTATTCGCCACCACGAAGCGCGGCAGGCCCATCTGGGTGAGACGCTCCAGGGCGGACGGCGCGTCATTGGTATGGATGGTGGAGAAAACCAGGTGACCGGTCATGGCGGCTTCAAGGGCTATGTGGGCCGTTTCCTCGTCGCGTATTTCGCCCACCATGATAACGTCGGGGTCAAGGCGCATGAAAGAGCGTAACGCCGAGGCGAAATCAAACTTCTTGTTCTCCCCCAGCTTCACATCCGGGTTCACCGGCACCTGCACGATGCCGTCTATGTTATATTCCACAGGGTTCTCGGCGGTAATAATCTTGATGTCCGGGCGGTTTACGTGGTTGAGGCAGGCGTATAGCGTTGTGGATTTACCGGAGCCGGTGGGACCGCAGACCAGCACCAGGCCGAAGTTCTTCTTGCCGCCTATGCCCGCAAACTGTTCCAGCAGTTTTTTCTCGGTGTCGGGAAGGAAGCCCATTATCTTTATGTCCACACGCACCGAAGCGCGGTCCAGGATACGCATAACGCAGGACTCGCCGAACACCGTGGGAACTATTTCCACGCGGAATTCTATGGGGTTGCCCTTGGCGATTATCTGTATGCGACCGCTCTGCGGGATGCGCCGCTCCGTGATATTCATAGAGTTGGACATAATCTTTATTTTGGCGCTGATGGCCTGGCGGAAGGCCCAGGGGATGGAAAATGAAGCCGGGCGCAACATACCGTCCACGCGATAGCGCACCATTACCTTGGAATTCTTGCCGGTGGGGTCTTCAAACGGCTCAATATGGATGTCGGAAGCTTTCGTATTGAGGGCGCCCAGTATGATGGCATTGACAAGTTTTTCAACTTCGGGGGCGGTGGCGTCGACATCGCTGATATCTTTCTTCTCGGCCTCGGCCGCGAGAGAAAAACTACCCTCTTCCGCAGGCAGGGCCTGGGACTGGGCGACGGATTCCACCAATTGGTCCACCTGCGCGCTGTCCTGCTTGCCATAAACAGTTTCAAGGAGCTTCAGTATCCCGGGAGTGAGCGCCAGATACGGCTTGACGTCCAGGCCGGTACGCAGGCCGAGGTCCTCAATAATCAGAAAGTCCCTAGGGTCGGCCATGGCGACAAAGAGGGCGTTTTCCTGGCGGGCGAATGGTACGCAGAGTTGCTTGCGCGCTATTTGCTCCGGGAGCAACTGCACCACCTCCGGCAGGGCCTCCACCCTGGTCAGATCCACCGCCTTGAAACCCCATTCGTCGGCCAGCACTTTCAGCAGCTTAAGTTCGGGGATAAGCTTCAGCTCAAGCAGGATCTGCTGCAAAGGCTTATTGTCTTTTTTGGAGGCTTCTTCGGCGGCATTCACCTGGTCTTCAGATATGAACTTATCCTCAATGAGGATTTCTCTCAAGTTCCGCTTGCGCTGAAGTCCTTTAGCCTGGGGCATTTCAATCATTATAAACATATTGCGCGACGGTTACAAGCCTATTGCCGTACGCTCTCGTTTCAGAGGACCTATGTTTTTTTGTAACATACCTTTAGAAGCGTCGCGCTCCGACGGGGAAAAATCTCTGACGGACGGGGCCTCGTAAATCAAACGCTGCTGTTATGCCGTCAAAAGACTCCGCCGGATATTGCATTCTGCCGCGCCTCTTCCGCCTTGAGGAGCGGGCGGTGGGCGTTTTTAGAAAAATCCCGTTCCCTGCATTGCTCTGCCTTATTGTTTTCACGGTTTTTTCCACAGCTCTCAAAAACGGTTTTGTGAACTGGGATGACGCGCAATATGTGCTCTCAAACCCGGCTCTCCGGGGTTCCTGGCTGGACGCGCTCGGATTTTCCCCGGGATATTACCATCCCCTGACCACCCTGACTTATAAACTGGAGTTTGTCCTTTTCGGGTTGAATCCGTTTCCGTATCACTTCACCAATCTGATTCTGCACCTGATAGCCTGCGTATCGGCGTTTTACCTGTTAACGGCGCTCGGAACGCGCCGGCAGGCCGCCTTTATCGGGGCTTTATTGTTCGGCATTCATCCGGTGCATGCAGAACCTGTAGCCTGGATCTCCGGCCGAAAAGAACTGTTATGGGGGATTTTTTCATCCTGGACCCTTGTCTCTTATTTCAGATTCATTGATACGAAGCTGAAAAGGTATTTTGTCTATTCTCTTGCATTTTTCACTCTTGGTGTTTTTTCCAAACCCTTTGCCGTTGTGCTCCCTTTTGTCATCCTGCTGGCGGATTATTACAGGGGCCGCGTTTTCAATTTCCGGCTCGTGCTTGAAAAGACGCCGTATCTCGCGATAGCGCTGCCGCTTTTAACTCTGTCTACCTCTCCTTCCGGTTTTCTTTTAAGGAGCGACGCGGAGACCTTCAGCTTTTTCGGGAGCGCCGCGTCCATCAGCCAAAACGCCATCTTTTACGCGCAAAAACTTGTACTGCCGGTTAACCTGTCGGCGCTTTACCCTTCGCCGGAATTGTCCTGGAATACGGTCATGAGGTTTCTGCTTCTTCTGTTTGCGGTTTTAGCCGTCTGCCTGCTGACGAAAGCTCTGAGCCGCAGCTCACTGTGCGCGCGGATCCCCGCTGCGGGGCCGTCCGTAGCGGCGCCAGGAGAACCAGGAGTCGCAAAAAAAACATTTTTTGGCCTGGGCTTTTTCCTGATAACGATCTTCCCGGCCCTGCTGGTTTCCCCCCCCGCCGACCGTTACGCTTATTTGCCGGCCCTGGGATTGTTTTTTCTTTACAGTGAATTCATTTTTTGGCTTTACGGCGCCGCGCGTGGAACCGTGCATGCGGGGCCAGCCTCAATATCCGGGCGGCTAATCATTATTGCGGCAACCGGTCATTTTTTTATTTTAGGCCTTGCCTCGGCGCAAAGGGTTTCGGTTTGGAAGAACAGCCTGACCCTGTGGGACGATGTGCTGGGAAAATATCCCCTGGAATATGTGGCCTATTACGGACGGGGCAACGCCCGCAGCGCAGCAGGGGAATATGGCAATGCCCTGCAGGATTTCACCCGCTGCCTGGAACTCTCCCCCCGCTACTGGAAAGCCCTTAATAACAGGGCCCGGCTTTTCAGCGAGACAAAGGAATTCGACAGGGCGATAGCCGACTACGGCGCGGCTATCTCCATAAATCCGGGCGAAGCCCGGCTGTTTCTTAACAGGGGAAATGCGTATTTTCTAAAAGGAGATTCCGCCCGGGCCGTGAGAGACTACGACCGGGCGCTGGCCATAGCTCCCGATTTTACGGCGGCCCTTGAGAATAAGCGGAGCGCGGCGGTGAGGCCATAACCAGTTGAAGTTTTCAGAAAGGCTGAAGGATTAACAGTCTGCTGAAAAACCCCACTCGGAGGGATTTTGAGCTGATTTGTAACTGCGCAGGTAGCCAGAATTCAGGAGTCAGAATTCAGAATAGCCCGCGAATAGGCCGCCGACATCCTCATTCTGACTCCTGAATTCTGACTTCTGGCTACCTGAGCAGTTACGCTGATTTTGAGCCGACCCGCGCAGGCGCTCATGTGATAAAGTATGATTATGAGACCCGGTTTTAACGTCTTCGCCGATCTTCCCGGAAAAGCGCGGGATTTTGTAAGAAAAAGACCGCTGGAATTCCTGTTCCTTTTTGCCGCGCTCGCGGCAGCCGCCTCCCTGATATCCGCTTATAAAGCCAACGCCGCGGATATTTCACTGGTAATAGAAGGACGCGGCGCTATTCTCCCTCTTATTAAAGTCTACGGCGTCTCGCCTGGGGGAAGCGTGTTGGAACTGGACCGGCGGGGCCGGGCCTGGGTGCGGGATGACGGGGAATATTTCCTGAAACTGCTTATTGCTCTGCCGAAGAACACCCTGGCCGGTATCACGAGCGTGCGCGCCGGAATCGGAAAGCGCAATTTTGAATTCAACGCGGCTGATATCCGGAGTTTCAGGCTTTTGCGCCTGGGGGCTGTTGAAAATTATGAATGGGATGTGTATGAATTACCGGATTCCGCGAGGAATTCCAGATCGCTGTTCATAACTTTTGCGCCTGTTAACTGGCGCGGGGACGCTTTTTTATGCATGAGCGCGGTTATACGATTTTTCCTTTATTGTCTTTGCCTGTTCCTGATTTTCGCGTTGCTCAACCCCTCTTATGTTACCGGACGGGGCCCGCGTGGAGACCCGGCGGATGGAATTTCTCCCGCGAAAACAAATTCTATTTTTTCCTACCTGTCTTCAAAAAACAGGACGGTATGGACTTTTCAGTCAGCCAGACAGCCGCGCGACCTTAACCTGGGTCGGCCGTTCCACCTCAGCTTTGTTTTTCTGCTCACCGTGGGAGTGGTGGGAGCTCTTGCCGTATTGCAGGTAGACCCGCACCACGACGGGGTTATGCTGAAACCCGCGTTTGACGTGGCGGCCGGACAGACTCTTTTCCGGGACACTTTTACACAATACGGCGCATTGACCACCTGGGTGCAGGCGCTGGCGGTTAAAGTCGCCGGCAAATATCTTCTGGTGATAAGGCTGCTGACAGCGCTTATTTACGGTTTTATAGCGGTTTTAATGTGGCTGATTTATTCGCGTTTTTTGCCGAATTATCTCAACACTTTTTCATGTCTCTCCTGGCTGTTCCTGGGATACTTCTTCTTAAATCATCCGGCCATGTTCATTGTGCCGTGGGCCACCGTTTTTGCCGTGTGTTCGGCGCTTTTCAGCCTTTATCTTATGCTGAGGTTCCTGGAGTCCGGGAGCCGATGCGCGCTTTTCGCATCTGGGTTCGTTGCGGCTTTGACTTTCTGGTTCAAGATCAACTACGGAGGAGCCTCTTTCCTGGCGTCCCTTCTTTTCCTGGCCATCCTCCTGATGCGCGAAGAGCGCAGGCGCGCGGCAGGAATTTTCGCCGCATTTTTGGGCGGTTATCTTGCTACCCATGCGCTTTTTGCCGCCTGGCTTGCCGCTCATGGCTCGTTCCGAGATTTTGTGCTGCAATCCGTCAGGTTTGCCCTGGCATTCTCGGGCAACAACGCTTTTTCCACCAACGAACACGCGGCGGTGCGGCTGGTTAAAAACCTGTTCCAGGTAGACTCTCCCCACGGCGGAATGTCCTATCTCTGGATGGTCCTGCCTCTGGCCTCCTGCGCGGTTTTCTTCCGCTCCGCCTATGCGTTCGCGCTAAAAAAAGACGCTACCGGCAAGAACAAGGCCCTGCTGGCGGTTTCTTCCGCTGCCATAGCCCTGTGGTTGGGATATTACCCCATACCCGCGCTATTCCACATGTATCTGAGTTCCGTTATTTTTTTCGGTTTGCTGTCATATTCTGTCCTGGCGACCGCGGCCAGACTGGGATTTTCAGGGAACCGGCTGCTGGTGCTGGCCATCCTCGTCATGATGTTCCTTCCCGACTTCAGTTACAGGTTCAAAAGTTTCACGCGAAAAATGGCCGGAGCCTCCTCGTGGGAACGGATAGAAACTCCGAAGTTCCTGCGCGGCATGTATGTCCCTGTCAGCGAGAAAAAAACGTTCGCCGAGATGGAGAAATGGATATACAAATCTCCCGGGCGCCTGATTAATCTGACGAACAGCGGGCTTTATTCCCTATACAAGGATGACGGCCTTAACTTTCATAGAATGTATATGGACTGGGGTTGGGCCAATTCCTTTCTTTATCCGGATTATATCCCGGCTGTCGCCCGGCAGATTTTGACGGGGGAGGGCTGCATCCTTTCGCATGACATCTATATGGTGCCGGGGTATATCCCCGTTAAAGTGTTTCCGGCCTTCGTCGCCGGCGAGATAATCAACAAGCCGACCGTGCTGCTGCTGCCCGGACGCCAAACCCGGCGGCTTAAGTTCGCGGGGGTTGACGCAGTGTTAAGGCCCCGCGCTTACGACCGCTTTCCGTGCGGCTACCGTTTCCGCTTAAAAGCGGGCAATGTTCCGGCGCTTATAGACAGCGTCGTGGTCAAGGTAATTTCAAAAGGCGCTGTCCAGTACCGGATACCGCGCAATGAATACGAATATGAGTTGCTTCCGAAAATCTTTGACCCGGCTGCAAAGGAGCTGATAAAAAAGCGGTATCTCCTGGACAGGGAGAGGAACGAGTATATCACCGCCGTCCCAATGGACGGGAAAGCCGGGCTGGAACTGATGGAGGCGCTTTCCGGTGTGTTCCTGTATGAAAAGAGATCTTTTCTCGCCGACACTTTCCTCGCTTCCGAAAACCCGAAGATTACCGTATATCGCAACGGTAAAGTCGTCGGCCACAGCGAGTTGTTTGACGGGGCAGGATATAAAGCCGGAGACAGTATAGATTTTGTGGCGCCGGCGGCCGCTATCCCCGACAATTACGTCGCAAGGATCCGCATTAATTACAAAGGCGGGAGCTATCAGGAAGAAATAGTAAAAGTTTTCAAAAAGTGATTTCAGGCGTCCTGATTTCCATCTGCGTTTATTATCCGGAACTCCAGCACATCCCCCTCCGCTATGCGCCCGGCGCAGCGACCGGCCGGCAATTCAAGTACGCCCCGCGCGCCGCAAACCCAGGGAGAAAAACTCCAGGGCTTCATACTTTCAACCATGCGAAGAACCTTCATTTCCCTGTCAAGAAAAACCGCATCTATCGCAAAACTCATAAACCACATATGTATCATGGCGCAGGGCTCAAGCCAGAGCCCCTCTTGCGCCCCCAGGGACTTACGCGGAATAAGGCCGGCTAGCCGTGCGACAAAAGTATCCGCCCGCGCGGCCGCGCCGCTGACCATCAGGTTTTTAGTTTTGTTGAAAACGATCATAAGTGCGGCTAAGGCTACTAACGGATTAAGGCGAATTTTCCTAGGGCGGCGTCTTTGTCGGTCTTGACCCTGAAGATATAAACCCCGCTGGCCACAGCGGCGCCGGTCTCGTTCTTCCCGTCCCAGGCCAGGGTTTCAATTTTTTTTACAAGTTCCCCCTCGGAGGTGTAGATTTTAACTTCCATATCGGGGGCCGTCATGTTTTCGGGTATGGCGAAAGAAACGAGGCGGTGGGTTTTGGGTCTGAATGGGTTGGGGTAAGCCACGGCTTTATTTGTCCCGGCAAACTGTTTGGAGCCGGTCACGGCGAGACGCATGGCCTTTAAGGCATTTATACGGCCCCAACCGAAGTCCCGGTCCGGTCCCGGGGAGCCCAGATCGTCAGCGGAATTCTTTATTGCGTCAAAAACCTGTGCCGCGGTGAAAGCCGGTTTGGCCGACCAGATCAGCGCCGCAAGTCCGGCCGTAAATGGGGAAGAGAAGGAGGTTCCCGTGGCGGAGGCGTATCCGCTGTTTATGTCGGTGGTATAAAGGTTCACGCCGGGAGCGGACAGGCCCTTCGTAATCATTGACGCGCCGCTGTTGGAAAAAGACGCCAGGTTGTCCTGCAAATCCGTGGCGCCGACGGCGTAAACCCCGTTGCAACTGGCCGGGGAATCAATGGACGACGCGCCATCATTCCCTGCAGCGGCAAAGATAATTATACCTGTTGTAGTTGCAACATCTACCGCAGCTTGCAAAGGGGGATCGCAATAGCCACAAACTGGGTCGTTATAGGCACAGCCAAGACTCATGTTAACTACAATCTTTCCGGTTTGCGAAGTATTGTGCAAAGGAATAACATAGTTGATGGCTGCCGCCATGGCATTTACGTCAGCGCCGCATTCCCCTATCTCGTCTAAGCAATCGTTAGTGCAGCTTGCGTCAGAAAAAACCTTTAAGGAAAGAAGTTTCGCTCCCCAGGACATGCCAGCCACACCGGCCGAATTATCCGAAGCTGCTGCGGCTACCCCGGCGACGCGCGTAGCGTGGTTACAGGCCGCCGTGGGAGGCTGGTTATCTGACGGGGTCGGGGCAAATGTCTGGCTTGTCCCCGTCAGTTTGACGGAAAGTTCCGGATGGGAACCGTCAATGCCGGTGTCTATAACGGCAATAGTGACGCGGCTGGAAACGCCTGTCTCAAATTCCCAGGCGCCGAAAGCCTGTACCTGGGCCAGGGCGTACTGACGGGATAGATAAACATCGTTTGATGTTTTTGTAGCCCGATATACGCGATTGGGCTCAGCCCATTCAACTATCGGGTTATTTTTAAGCAGGTTCAGGCCGGTTTGCACTGTCATAGCCTCCGGCAGGCCCACAGCCGACCAGTTGAAGCGCTCAAAGCTGTTCTGGACGGTAAACCCTGATGAGGCCAGGGCAACAGAAGCGGCTGAAGTAGAAATGTCCGCCTTAAACCGGACAAGAATGGAACCGGCCGCTACCTCAAGGCTGGAAGTTTTGCCGGAGGCAGGAGAAAAATGGGCCAGGCGTTCCACTTTAAGGGCAAAAATGCGGCTGGCCGGCGTGAAAACAAGCAGGAAAATCAGCCAAGCAGCCGCGCTCCGCAGATAATTCATTTCCTGTCTTTCCTGGTCCAGGCCGCTATTACCGCCGACTCTACGGCGCTCTTGAAAGCCCCGTCAGGGAATACCAGATCCGGCGGAAAAGCAATCCAGAAGGTACCCTCTTCTTTTTTAGAAACCATAACGCCGCCCATTACCAGCAGTTCGCCGTCAAAGGTTATCTCGGCGTTGGCCACACGGGTCCTGGACTTGAGAGGCTTGAAAGAAGCCACCTTAACCACGGGTGCGGCCGGGGCCCTGGCGGGCTTTGTAAAGCCGTTTTTGAAGCAGCCTTCCAGCTTTCCGTAAAGGGCCTTTGACAACAGCTTTATGTCTGTATAGGTCTTGCCCTTGTTTTCAGTGGAGGGCATTATCACGCCGCCTTTTTCGTAGGCGATAGATTTAATGGTAATAGCGCCGAAGGTGAAGTCGCCTTTAGCCCCGCCTTTTACGGCCGACGTGCTTGCCGCGGTTATTTCCAGCGCGTCCGCCGACTGCGCGGCCAGGCAGAGAGCCAGAACGCTAATGAGTTTTCTCATTTATCCTCCTGATTATGCCCACAATATCGTGTATGTCGTCCAGATCGTAATCCGCTCCGGAAACCTTGGTATCAAACTCGTTGCCGTATCTGGCCCAGGCTGTCTGCATACCGAAAGCCTTAGCGCCCTTTATATCCCGCTCGGCCCAGTCCCCCACCATTATGGACTCGCCTGGCTCAACGCCGAGCAGGCCCAATATTTTCTTAAAAGGCTTGGGGGAGGGCTTCTTCTCGCCGGTATCGTCAAAGGTTACCACGTGCTCAAAGTAGTGGTGCAGGCCGAGGCCCACTATGCGCATCCAGACGCTGAGGCGCGGAGCATCAGAGACCACGCCCATGCGTACGCCCCTTTTAAGCAGGTCCGTAAGCGTAAGGCGCACGTGCGGGTAAAGCGTCATGTGGCCTTCTTTGGCCCGCTTATAGCCCAGTATCCCGGCGGCCAGTATCTTGTAGTCTATCTGACCGAACTCCCCGGCAAGGACCTTGTCAAAAATGTTCTGATCCTCTATGCCTTCGGCCCAGTAGACCTTGAAGATCTTCTCCACCATCTCAGTCTTGGCTACAGCCAGGCCGGAGTCTATCATGGCATCCACGGCCGCGTCCACGGCGGCGCGCTTCATGCGCATAAAGTCCATCAGCGTGTTGTCTATGTCGAAAATAACGGCTTTGATCATAGCGCTACTTCTTCGGCTCCGTATACCGCTCCACATATGCCATCGTGCGGGTATCCACGCGGACTTTGTCGCCCTCTTTAATGAACATCGGAACTTTTATCTCAAGCCCCGTAGAAACCCTGGCGGCCTTCATAACGTTGGAGACGGTGTCTCCCTTAACGCTGTCTACTGTCTCGGTTATTTCCATTATCAGATTCGCCGGCAGTTGGATGTTGAAAAAAACGCCGTTGAGGTAAAGCCCCTCTACCTGCATGTTCTCGGTCATGAACGGAAGGCTGGCCTCCAGCCTGGCCACCGGCAGGCACGCCTGTTCGTAGTTATCGTTATCCATGAAATAGGCCATGCCGCCGTCGGTATAGACGTATGTTTTGGGACGTTTTTCAACCGAGACATCCTTAAATTTGTCTTCCGGGCGGTAAGCGGTTTCTATTATAGATCCTGTTTCCACGTTACAGAGCTTCACGCGCACCACCGCCCTGGCCTGGGATTTGCGGTGATGCTGTACGCTCATAACTTCAACGGTCTGGCCGTTTTCATTTATGAACATATTGCCTTCTTTGAATTGGGAAGCGAGTATCATGCGTGTCTCCTTATTTCTACACCCTCTACCCTGCTGTTCGTAGCCGTTCATGGCGCTACAGGCAGAGGAACGGATAAAGAGCGGAAAAACCTCTGAATCCCGCCTCAATACTATGCCTGTACCTTTACCTGCCGTTTACACCATTATTAACCTTTTCCCTCTCAGGGGAATCTGCCGGCAGTTCCCACAGCGCGGAGGGCATGAATCCCAGCAGTGAGGCGAACATATTTGTGGGGAACGCCTGCTGGTCGGTGTTGAATTTGGTTACCACATCGTTGTAGAACTGGCGCGAAAAACCGATCTGGTTCTCGGTGTGGGTCAGCTCTTCCAGCAGCGTCTTCACTGACTCGTTAGCCTTAAGGTTGGGGTAATTCCCGGAAATGGCTATCAGCCGGCCCAGCGCCTGGGTAAGTACGCCTTCCTTGTCCAGTACCTCGTTTATGTTGCCGCCCTGTCCGGCGGAAACTGCGGCAGCGCGGGCCTGTATCACGCGCTCAAGGGTTTCCTTTTCCTTCATCTCGCCCTTGACCGACTCCACAAGGTTGGGGATAAGGTCGTGGCGCCTTTTAAGCTGTACGTCAATATGGCGGAAAGCGTTCGCAACCTGGTTGCGCAACTTGATCAGCCCGTTGAAAGTGAACACCAGCCACCCGCCCAGAACCAGCAGTACAATCGCTAATGCAATCATTCTTCCTCCTGTTGACAGCAGATACACTGTAGCTTCTTACTCTATAATTCACCTCTATCTGGTTTCCGTAAGTATCTCGCAACCTGTCTTTGTAACCAGCGCCGAATCTTCTATGCGCACACCGAACTTGCCGGGTAGGTATATACCAGGCTCAACGGTGACTGCCATGCCCGCGCGCAACACGGCCTCAAATTTAGTGTTAAGCCTGGGGAATTCGTGAATTTCAAGACCTATACCGTGACCCGTGCCGTGTATAAAATACTGACCGTAGCCCGCGTCGGAAATGCAATTGCGGCAGGCAGCGTCCACGTCGCGCGCTTTTACGCCGGCGCGCACTTTGGCCAGTCCCGCTTTCTGCGAGGCCGCCACCGTAGAATAGACCTTTTTGTACTCTTCGGATGGCCTGCCGTGGAAATAGCTGCGCGTTATGTCCGAGCAGTAGTTGCCGTAAACGCAGCCGTAGTCCAGCAGCACGGCCTCGTTGTTTTTAAGTTTCCTCTCCGAGGTTTCGTGGTGCGGCATGGCGGAATTGGGGCCGAAACCCACTATAAGGTTGAAAGAAGGCCCCTTGGCGCCCATGGCCTGCATGGTATCCTCAAGGTCACGGTAAACCGAAAGCTCAGTGCAGCCCGTCTTGATGCGCGGTTTCACTATGCCGAAGGACCTTGCGGCTATGCGGCAGGATTTGCGGAGGATCTCTATCTCTTCCCCCTCCTTAACGGCCCGCAACGCCCCGGTAAGACCGTCTTTTTCCAGCAGGCCGGCCTTGAGCCAGGCCGTGCCGCGCTTGTAAGTTTCCGTCTCCGGCTCAAAGGCGGCGCGCTTCAGTTTCAACTCTTTGATGCGGGCCAGGGCAGCGTCCTCGGGGCTGCCTTCGGGCGCTACAGCGGTTACGAAATCAACTTTGGAGCGGAAATGCTCTAGCAGCATTTTAGGCATGAACACCCAGGCATCGGAGCGCGAAACAAGCATGGAACAGCCATCCAGGTGGAAACCGGTAAGGAAACCTATTTCCAGTGTGCGGCCCATAACCAAAGCGTCGAGGCCGTGTTGCCTTAACATGTACTGCAGATCTTTGATGCGCTTGGCGTGTATGTTCATAATAAATAGAATGGAATAAGCCTCCGGCGCACCGGAAACCTTTTAACCTGAAAGTTGCAGTTGCAACTTTCCGCCCGCATAGCGGGCGCCCTTCGG
>CAZYFL010000019.1:0-16201 GCA_964646805.1 uncultured Elusimicrobiaceae bacterium
ACGCCTCCTGCTGATAGCGGCCCTGTCCGCCGCCGCCGCGCCGGTTGCCCTCAGGTCCTATAATGGCCAGGGCGCGCGCTCAAAGGCCGCCTGGATGACGGTATCCGCTATAAAAACCGGCCAGGAATATTACCTGGAGGTGGCGCAGGACGGTCAGGCCGTAATGCGCGAAGAAACCTCAAAAAGCCTGGTAACCAGACGCGGCGACATAAAGCCGCAGCTGGTAAAGGATTTCTTCCGCGAAATAGAAAACTCGGAAATCATAAATTCGCAGAACGTCAAACGGAGCAAGATGGTGTTCTACAGGGGCGACATGCTTAAGATTTCCGCCTATATAAGCGGCGAGCTTACACGCACCGAGGCCCCGCTTAATAATTTCGGCGAAGCCTTCTCCTACGCCTTCAACGAGGTAAAAAAAGCGGCGGCCGTCCTGCCGCTGGAAACGGCGGTGCGCTCCTTCCTGTGCGCCGAAACAGTAGAGGGCGAAGCCCTTGACGCTTTCAGGGTGAAGGTTGAAGTGGACGGGGAAGTGAAAAATATAGAGACCGCCGATCTGAAGGGAATAAAACCGCTGCTGGCCGCCATAAAAGAACCTCACCGCCTAGTGCCTATTGAGACGCCGGAGGCGCTTAAGGAATTGCAGGAATTCGTTTCCACCCGCCGGCTTTACGGTCTGCGCACCGTTTTTTACGTGCCCAGTACGCGCGGCGTTTTTAAGTGCCAGTTACTGGATGCCGGGAGAAAACAGGCGGACAAGGGGATAGGGGATAGAGGGAAAAGGGCGCGGAAATAAGAAACTCTTATCCTATACCCTCTGATATTTTTGTTAGAATAACTATATGGCGGGAGAACCCAGGATAAAAGTGACGGCAGTTGACGACGACGAAACCATACTCGAAATTTACGAGACGGGGCTCGCCGCGGCCGGTTGCGAGGTGCGCACCTTCGTAGACCCCAAAAAAGCCAGGGAGTTCTTCGCCTCGGCCAAACTGGAAGAGATGCCGGATGTAATACTTATGGACATAATGATGCCCGGCGTGGACGGCATAAGCCTCATGGGCGACATCCGCTCCAACGACGCCGCTGCCCACGTTCCTATAATCGCCGTCAGCGGCCTGAACGACGCCGCCACGCTTAATGACGCGCTGCTCTTCGGCGCCATGGACTATCTGGTAAAACCTTTTGAACTGGATGCGCTGGTGACCAGGATAAAAAAAGCCGCGGAACTCTCGCGCAGGAGGGTGCAAAGCTCAATTCAGGGAAAACAGGCCCCCAAACCCTGACCTCATAAGCGCAGGTTTCCGGGGCCGCCTGATTTGCAGGCGGCCCTTCTTATTTACAATAATACAAACAGTCCATTTTGGAACGCGGGCGGGGTAATTATGATTAAAACGCTACGCACCGTATTTACGAGGAAAACCCGCGAGGGCACCACGGAAAGGCTGTTGCAATTTTCTTTCGGCTATTTCGGTTTCTACGTGGTCACAGGGTTCCTAGCCAAGTATTTTGAAAAGACGCTCGGCATGGGCGGCGTCGCCTACACGGTTTACAACACAATAGGCGGCATGCTGCTCTGCAACGCCGTGGCGCTGATCTGGGGCTGGTACAAATTCAAATCCAGCGATCGCATCAACTTCCTGGGCATGAACATGCCCCGCGAATTTTTCTATATAATCCCCTCCGGCTTCTGCACGGCGATCATCATACCGACCACGACGCTGATGTACACCCTGCCCATCTCTATTATGGTGGCAATGATAATAATGCGGGCCAGCGTCATAGTAATCAGCCGCGTAGTGGATGCCGTACAAATAAAGCAGGGCATATTGCATAAGGCGGTTTACCGGGAAGAGAACATCTCCGTCATCTTCGCCCTGCTGGCGGTCGGCCTCAAATTCTACTATGTCCGCCCGGGAGATTTTGACTTCATCCATAACGCCGGGGCGATGACAATACTGACCTTTTATCTTATCGCCTACTCCATCCGCATTTACATTTTCAACTATTACAAGAACACGCGCAAGCCGGATGCCGTCTACGACACCAGGGGTTTCTTCGCTGTGGAGCAGATCTCTTCCACCATCGCAATAATAACGGCCGGCCTCATATATTTCTACGCGGTCAATCCCGACCCGGTGACCGATGTAAATACCTTTGCTTTCCAGTTCAAAAACTCGCTGACGAATGCCCCTGCCCTCTGGAAAGAAGGAATACTTTCCGGCATACCGTTCGGTTTTGTGGCCTTCTTCTCGGTGTTCCTGTTCATGTTCAAAGGCCGCACCGCCACCTTCGCCGGGCTGGTAAACAGGCTTACCTCGCTGGTGGCCGGCACCGCCGCCACCCTGTTCGTCTGGTGGCTCATAGCCGGACAGAAACCGCCTAAGCCGGAAGACTGGCTGGGCCTGGCAGCTATATTTGCGGCCATATATTTCATGGGCAAAGCCGAGAAGAAACGCGCCTGCGAACTGGCCGGTACCCACGAGGTTGATCCCGAAAAGGACGCATGAAAAAGACTACAAACGATAAAGTGAATATCTGCGTGGTGGGCGCGGGCTATGTGGGCCTGGTCAGCGGGGCCTGTCTGGCCGAGGTCGGCCACCGCGTGGTCTGCGTGGACAGCGACCCCGCCAGGATAAAAATGCTTGAGAAAGGCATCATGCCCATCTATGAGGACGATCTTGAGCGCGTGGTTAAGAAAAATATGAAAGCCGGGCGACTGCACTTCGCCAACTCCATAAAGGACGGTATGCGCCACGGTGGCTGCCGCGCCGAGGCCGTATTCATAGCCGTGGGAACCCCGCCCCGCGAGGACGGCTCCGCCGATCTGTCCGCCATAGAAAAGGTTTCCGAGGAAGTGGCCGACAACATGACGGACTACACGGTGATTGTGGAGAAATCCACCGTGCCCGTGGCCACCTGCGACTGGATAAGCAAAACGGTGAAGCGGCATAACAAGCGCCAGATCCCCTTTGACGTATCCTCCAACCCGGAGTTCCTGCGTGAAGGCTCCGCTGTGGGGGACTTCCTGGAGCCGGACCGCGTGGTGGTGGGCGTTGCCTCCAGGCAGGCGGAAGAGCTGATGCGCCGCATCTACAAACCCATAAAGGGTCCCCTGGTTATAACCAGCGTGAAGAGCGCCGAACTTATTAAGCACGCCTCCAATTCCTTTCTATCCACCAAAATCTCCTTCATCAACGCTGTGGCAAACATCTGCGAGAAGACCGGAGCCGATGTTGAGGACGTGGCCCGCGGCATGGGCCTGGACAAGCGCATAGGCCCCGCCTTCCTGAAAGCCGGCATAGGCTTCGGCGGCTTCTGCTTCCCCAAAGATCTGGAGGCCTTCTACTGGCTCAGCAGCCAGGTGGGCTATAACTTTGAACTCCTCAAGACCGTGAAGGACATCAACGAGGGCCAGAAGCTGTGGCTGCTGAAAAAAATTGAAGAGGAACTCTGGAACCTGGAAGGCAAGACCATTGCGCTGCTGGGCCTGGCCTTCAAGCCGGAGACCGATGACATGCGCTTCGCCCCCTCCATAGATATAGCGCGCGAACTGCTCAAGCGCGGCGCCAAAGTGCGCGGCTACGACCCCGTTTCGCAGGAGAACGCGAAGAAGGCCATAAAGGGCATATATTTCGCTAGGGACGCCTACGACTGCGCAAAAGACGCCGACTGCGTCTGCCTGGTTACCGAGTGGAAAGAATTCGCGAAGCTTGACCAGAAAAGGCTGTTGGAACTGGTGAAACACCAGATAATGGTGGACGGCCGAAACCTGTACGACCCCGCCAAAATGCGGGAGCTGGGCTGGACGTATAAATCTGTCGGTCGGACGTAACACAGACGGATAGCGCAGGGGGAGCTGAGTTACGCTTCAGGGTTAAAATTATGAGAATCTTAGTCACCGGCGCGGCCGGATTTTTAGGCAGCCATCTTTCGCGCTATCTGCTGGGCAAGAGCCATTCCGTAATAGGGATAGACAATTTTATAACCGGCAGTATAGCCAACATAGAGGACCTGCTCAGGAATCCCAGGTTCGATTTCACCAAATACGATGTCACCAATTACCTGCACGTGCCGGGCAAACTGGATGCCGTGCTGCATTTCGCCAGCCCCGCCTCCCCGATAGATTATTTGAAATTCCCCATCCCCACGCTGAAGGTTGGCGCGCTGGGTACGCACAAGGCTCTGGGCCTCGCCAGGGAGAAGGAAGCCATCTTTATGATAGCATCCACGTCCGAAGTTTATGGCGACCCGCTGATAAATCCGCAGCACGAGACCTACTGGGGCAATGTGAACCCTATTGGCCCCCGCGGCGTCTACGATGAGGCAAAGCGCTACGCGGAGGCCCTGACTATGGCCTACCACCGCTATCACAAAATGCAGGTTCGCATCCCGCGCATCTTCAATACCTATGGTCCTAACATGCGCCTTGGGGACGGCCGCGCGGTGCCCAATTTTATGACGCAGGCGCTGAAAAACAAACCCATAACGGTTTGCGGGGACGGCTCCCAGACACGCAGCCTCTGCTACGTTTCCGATCTGATCGAAGGCGTATATCGCCTGCTGATAAGCAAAGAAAACAACCCCGTCAATATAGGCAACCCGCACGAGCTCTCGGTGTTGGAGCTGGCGGAGGCCGTAAAAAGACTGACCGACAGTAAATCTAAAATAGTTTTCCGCCCCCTCCCCGAAGACGACCCCAAAGTGCGCCGCCCCGATATAACACGGGCGAAAAATATACTAAAATGGCAGCCGAAGGTGAATCTGGAAGAAGGCCTGAAGAAAACTGTGGTTTATTTCAAGACCTGCGTTGTTAGAACTCATTAAAGAGCTATTGTTATCCCTGAAGCAGACGCCGGGCCTTTATGATCTCGCCAAGAGTCGCCAGGTTTATCGGCTTTGAGACATAGTCAAAGGCGCCTAATTCTAGGCATTCGCGCGCCACCTGCTCGTCTTCATTGCCGGTAATCATCATAAACCCGGTCTCCGGCATTTCCGGCGCCAGCTCTTTAAGCGCCGCGATGCCGTCTTTTTTCGGCATATAAATATCAAGCAGGATGATATCGGGTCTGCGCGCGCGCGCTACTTCAAGCGCCTCCGCCCCGTCCTTCGCCTCAAGGATTTCATAAGCCAGGGATGATAAAAAACGGCGCAGGACCGCGCGCGTTCCAGGGTCGTCGTCGGCGATAAGAATCAACCCGGCGGCCCGGACGGACGCGGTTCTGCCTGGGAGAGCCGCCGCCGGATCAATCGCTTTCTGCGCGGGAATCTCCGCTTTGCGCCGCTCCGCCAAAAGGCGGTCTATCCCGGCAAGCACCGGGGAAAGGCCGTCGCCTTTTGAAAGGAAAGCGGCCGCGCCGTTGCGGAGATAGGCGCCAACTTCCTCCGGGTCGGCATAACCGCTGAGAATCAATATCGGAACGCTTTTTGAGATTTTCCGTATATTATCAAAAACTCCGGAGCCGGACATCACGGGCAGATCCCTGTCAAGCACCACAAGATCCGGCATAGAGTTTTTAAAGACCAGCACGCCGTTGGAGCCGTCGGCGGCGGTGAGCACCTCATGTCCGGCGCGCGTGAGGAAAACGCTGAGCGCGTCGCGCACTATCCCGTCGTCGTCTATCACAAGTATTTTAGCCATATTGAAGGATTGTATATTATTCAGGCTCTTGACTGGCCGGCGGGGGCGTCCAACACCCTGCGCACCTTTGCCAGCAGCTCGTCTACAGAGAAGGGTTTGTAGATAAAAACAAGCCCCGGCCCCAATACGCCGTGCTTTACTATGGCGTCATCCGTGTAGCCGGACATGTAGATGGTCCTCCCAGCCATACTCCGCCGCGCTATTTCAAGGGCCAGTTCACGGCCGTTCATGCCGGGCATTACCACGTCCGTCAGCAGCAGGTCCACGGGTTTCCCATGGCGTTCAAGCTCCTTCAGCGCATCAACCCCGCCGGCGGCCGTCAGCACCATGTAGCCGCCGGATGCCAGTACCCTCTTGCCAAGATTGCGCAGGCCATCCTCATCCTCAACCAGTAATATGGTCTCTTTCCCTTTAACTTCGCCGGCGGCATTCCCGCTCTTGCCGGCATCCGTTCCCTCCGGCGCCGACTCGCAATACGGGAAGCAGATACGGAACAGCGTCCCTTTGCCTGGCTCGCTCTCCACCTCTATATCGCCGCCGCTCTGTTTTACAATCCCGAAAACAGTAGGAAGCCCCAACCCAGCGCCTTTGCCCCGTTCTTTTGTGGTAAAGAAAGGCTCAAACAGGTGGCTCCTTACTTCCGCAGTCATGCCGGTTCCTGAGTCGCTCACTTTCAAGCACACCATTGGCCCGCATGGCAGCTCCGGGTGCGCCAGGGACAATGCCCTGGATAGCGGCAGCAATTCCGTTGACAGCTCTATCGCCCCGCCCCCGGGCATGGCGTCGCGCGCGTTTATCACCAGATTAACCAGCGCCTGCTCTATCTGTCCGGCATCGAGCATTGTCAGGCAGGGCGCGGGGGCCAGTTTTGTCGTAAGCGCTATATCTTCCCCTATAAGACTCCGGAGCATATTCGTAACATCTCCCACGCACTTGTTCAGGTCCACCACTTTGGGCGCCATTATCTGGCGGCGGCTGAAAGCAAGCAACTGCCTGGTAAGGGCTGCGGCGCGGTCCGCCGCCGTCAATATTTCATGCACATCTCCGATTTTCGGGTCCTGCGGGTCCAGTCCCTTACGGAGGAGCTCGGCGTAGCATTTAATGACGGTAAGGATATTGTTAAAACCGTGCGCTACCCCGCCTGCCAGCCGGCCCACGGATTCCAGCCGCTGTGACTGGGCCAGCTTCTCTTCCATCTGCGCGAGCGCGCTTGTGCGTTCCGCAACACAGGTCCGAAGCCGCCCGGCTTCCAGCGACTGCGCTGCGCCTGCCGCTTTGATCTTTGCCATGGCGTGGATTTGGGCGACCATTTCCTCTACTTCAAAAGATTTGGGGAGAAAACCCTCGCGTCCGGCCTCCAAAGCTTTGATGCGGCTTTCCTTGTCGATCTCAATAGAGGTAATAAACACCACCGGGATATTTGCCAGGCGCTCTTCCGCCTTCAGCCGCCGGCAGACCTCAAACCCGTTCATCTCCGGCATTACGATATCAAGCAGGATCACATCGGGGTCTTCGGTCAGCGCAAGCTCTATGCCTTTGAGACCGCCGGCGGCGGTAAAAACCACGGCGGCGGGCAAGGCGCGCTGTATTACGGTTTTCAATACCGCCAGGTAGTCCTGTTTGTCGTCAATTGCAAGTATTTTTAATCTATTATTGTCCATAAAACGCGCAACATCTCCTATCCCTGCCCTGGCAAATTATAATACATTATCCTCCGGCAAAGATATTCCAAAAGGACTCCGGTCCCCGGCAGGCTGTCAATCCCTCCTCCTGTCTTTCAGATACATGCTGCCGGCGCGGTTTTTAAGGTTTTTCATATATCTTTTCATCTCGCTGGAGATATCCACAATTTTTGCGTAATGGTCCAGCGCCCGTTTTTCATTTGTGGCTATTGCAATAGTAAGCGTCATAAGCGGGAATTCCCGGGTTTCCCCTGAACGGTCTTTTGAAACTATAAACCTGCGCGCCCGGTCAGCCTCGTTGTAAAAACCCGGGCTCATCGCGTCAAACCCCGTAGCTATAGCCAGGGCCATCTCCTCCGTTTTACGGGGGTTCGCCATTACCACGAAGTCATCCCCGCCTATATGCCCCACAAATATGTCCTCGGCTGCAAAATCATTCTCCATGCCCGTCAGTAAACCGGCAACGCATTTTATCGCGGTATCGCCGTTCAGATAGCCGTAATTATCGTTATACGCTTTGAAGTTGTCAATGTCAATATAAAAAAACGCCAGCGGTCCTCCCTCTTTTATGCGCCGCCTGGCGTCTTCCTCTATGGCCGGGCCCCCGGGCAGGAAAGTAAGCGGGTTTGCGCTGAGCATACGGCGGTTCCGCCGGGCGGCGCTTTCAACCCTTGAAACCAGATCCTGGGCATTGAAGGGTTTGGAAATAAAATCATCAGCTCCGAGGCTGAATTCCAGAGCCTGCTCCTGGGGCGCGCTGTCGCCGCTGAGTATTATCACCGGTATCATGGCCAGCCGGGGATTGCCGCGTATGCGCGCCAGCAGCTCACGTCCGCCCAGGCGCGGCATGTCAAGGTCAAGCAACAGCACATCCGGCGGCCGGCTGGAAATGCTTTCCAAAGCCTTCACGCCGTCATCTGCAGTTTCCACGTTCCAGCCTGTGTCTTTGAACACCCGGCTTATTATGCGGTGAAACGCCTTGTCGTCGTCAGCCACCAGAATAGTCTTGTTCATATTTTTAACCCGCCTTTTAACCGGAGTCCCCTCATTCCTCAATAAAGCCCGCATTCATCTGCAACCTGTTTTTCCATTTTCATCAGGGCGGAAACCGCTGATATTTTTCCCAGGCCGGGATGCGCGGACTCTCCCCTCTCAAAATACGCGGCAAGCAATTTATAAAACCTGGCTTTAACTCCCGTGTCCATTATTTCGCTGCCGGGATTTCTTGTCAGGCCGGCCCGGTTGAATCCGGGAGTTTTCATTTTAATCGCCCAGTACCGCGCCTTCGCGTCCACAAGTTCGGAGTTTAGTGTTCCGAGCATGCGCCGCCGGTCCAGACAGGAGCGGACTTCGGAATCCGCCACGGCGTCCCGGAAAGCGGCGCGCGAAGCAAACGGGCCGGAATCGTTCCATTCTGCGGGCAGCTCCGGGAACGAGACCGCAGGCGGCTCCATGTCTGAAAAGTCGTTGTCAGGCAAATTCGGCGGCAGGCGCCCCGCTTCCGCCTCGGCCGCCATAAGAACCCGGCCGGTTTTAAGCTCTATAAGCCTGGCCAGCACCTTAAGTTTTTCCCCGTCCGCAAAAACCGCGCCCGTTACCACGGCGTCCAGCGAGAGCATGTTTTTCAGGATTGCCGCCTTGTCGGCAATGCCGTCCGCGACCGAGGAAAGCCGGGTTTCTTTTAAGACCCTCTCAAGCAGCGTCCGTTCTATAAGCGAGGTTATTTTAGAGCCGGCGAGGTAAAGCCCTATTTTTTCGGCGGCGTATTCACTGTCGCTTTTATCCGCGCCGCCCCTTGCGGTGAATTCCAGCACGGCTATTTTTTTAAGCGCGTTGATTTCGGCGCATTTAATTATCTGCGCGGAAAGGTTTTCATACCCCCCGGCGTTGACGGTCGCAGTACAGGAGACAAGGGCGAAGACGGCCGCCAGCCTCACAAAAAGTTTTAATCCCGTGTTTTCCATATAATTTCCTCCGGCACATATAGCATACCGTGGCAAGTTAATGGAAACTTCAGGAGAAGTTCAGGTTTTTCTCAAATATTGTAACTACTCAGGTAGACAGAATTCAGAATTCAGGAGTCAGAATGAAGATGTTGGAGGCTTATTCGCAGGCTATTCTGAATTCTGACTCCTGAATTCTGTCTACCTGAGTAGTTACAAAATTACCCTGCAGTTGCCGCAGGAAGGAACATTGAAAATTCGCTGCCGCGGCCGGGCTCGCTTTTTACCTCAATCCAGCCGTTGTGATGCCGTACGATACCGTAAACCAGAGGCAGCCCGAAACCGGCGTCCTTGCTTTTTTTCTTTGTGGTAAAGAACGGCTCAAATATTTTCCCAAGAATATTTTCCGGTATTCCGTTTCCTGGATCCGCCACCGAAATTTTCACAAACTCAGAACCCGCTTCCGCCGGTGAGGGCGACTTCACCTCAAGGCGGGCAAGCCGCAGCGTTTTCGCGCGCACGGTGATTGTCCCGCCTTCCGTCATTGCCTCGCGCGCGTTGTCCAGCAGCTTAAGAAGCGCCTGTTCTATATCGGAAAAATCCGCGTATATAACCGGCAGTCCCGGGTTAAAATCCAGCGTTATTCCTATGCCTTCCCGGCCGGGTCCGGCCGCTTTTTGAGGCAGTCCGGCCAGCAACGCGCTGATATCGCAGGCCGCCTTGCTCAGCGCCCGGCGCCGGGCAAAAACCAGAAGCTGCTTTGTAAGCCCGGCGGCTTTTGCAACTGCCTGCCGTATTTCGCCCATATCCGCCTTCAGGGGGTCATCTTCTTTAAGGTCGTTGGCGGCAAGCGTGGCGTAGCCCTCTATGGCCCCGAGGATGTTATTAAAATCATGGGCGATTTTACCCGACAGCCGGGCGAGGGCCTCCATTTTCTCGTTGTCCGGAAAATAGTCCAGCGCTTTTTTTGCGCTCATAGCTTAAAATCCTTATTCAAATTTGTATCCGTGGCCCGTTACGCTCACCAGCCGGGCGGCCAGCCTGGGGCCGAGCTTCTTTCTTAAGGAAGAAACATGGGTTTCAACCGTATGGGGATTATCATAGGTGGCCATGTCGTAGCCCCAGACCGTTTCAAGCATATAAGGTATGCTCAGTACCCTGCCTTTCTTTTCCACCATTATAGTGAGCAGATCAAATTCTTTGCGGGTCAGGGTTATCGGTTTGTGGCCCGCCTTCACGGTGCGGGCGGAGGGGTCCAGCTCAAGCCCCTGCTCCCGTATCTTGCGGGCGACGGGGCCGGAAACTGCGCCGTAGCGCCGCAGTACGGCATTTATTTTGGCCGCAAGCACGGAGAAGGCGAAGGGTTTGGTGAGATAGTCGTCGGCGCCTTTATCGTAGCCGGAAATAATGTCGGACTCTTCCGTTTTGCCGCCTGAAATTATTATTACCGGCACAGCGGCGGTCTCGGCCGAGCATTTTATGGCCTTGCACAAGCCGAAGCCGTCCAGCCCCGGCAACCCGACATCTGCCACTATCAGATCCGGCTTTGAATCGCGCGCAAGCAGCAACGCCTCGGAGCCGTTGTCGGTAAAAATAACGGAAAATCCGCGGTTCTCAAGATAACGCCGCATAACATCCAGCATCTTGCGGTCGTCTTCCACTAAAAGTATTTTTTTAGGCATGGCAGGCTTTCTGTCCGGTTAAAATTTGAGGGAACCCCCCCCTATTACGATAAAATTGTTTTTGTTTAAGAAGATGTTTACCGACGGAGAATTCCCTGATTCCATTATAGCACAGGTCTATTGGCCGTAGCAAACGGCCCAACCCATATCTGGCCATTTAACTTTATTCCCATGGGCCTTTAGCCTCTGTTGTCCGCGCGCTTTTCCAGCTAAACTATCAATAATCTCACGGATACCCTGATACTTTTGGAGGCATCAATGAAAAATACTTCAGCGATCTTTATACTGTTCACAATAGCCACGCCGGCGGTTGCCGCCGGAGCGTTTGAGTTGCAAACAATTACCCCAAGCCGGATAGCTGAACTGCCGTTAACAATCCCGGTCGCTGTTCCCGCCCCGGAGGGAACGTTGCAGGGCTTTGTAGCAGCGGTGAAACTAAAAAGCATCAGTCTCCAGGCCGCGGACGGCGCCAGGTTGACAATAGACTATAACCCGCTGAGCCTGGACAACGAAATAGCAGCCGCGCCCCTCTGGGTCACCGTGGCCGCCCCCTGGTTCAACGGCTCTGAAAAAGTGAGGGCCGTTCTCATGAACTATTACGACCGCTCCAATACATCCGCCAACATTCTTAAGGATACGCAGACTATAGACCTTCAGTTCAACGGGGTTGCCTTCCAAGCCGAGGGCCGGCGCGTACAACTGTTGATAAGCCATCTGGGCTACATAGGCTACGATTACAATTTCCGCCAGGAGATAGCGGTGGTGGTAAATGGCCGGTGGCTGACGGACCCGGTGAACGGTACGCACAATTTCAAATTCAAGATGGGCTGGTAAGGTCTTCTAATTTTCTTAAAAAGACATCCGGCGTGAACGGCTTCTGTATGTATCCGACCTTAGCCCCAAGCACGCTCTCAAGCTCCTCCTGTTTATCCGCATATCCCGACATGCACAATATTCTTATATGGGGATACCTGTCCATGACCTCCCGCGCCAGGCCTACCCCGTCAAGTTCCGGCATCACTATATCCGTCAGCAGCACGGAGACGGACAGGGAATTATCTTCAAGAAATTTTAAAGCTTCTTTCCCATCCACAGCCTCTATCACCTCATAACCGGAACTGTTGAGTATGCGCTTAGAGATACGCCGCATAGACTCGTCATCCTCCGCGATCAGTACCACGCCTTTTACGGCGGCAGCGGTGCGTCCGCGGTCAGTAACTTCGGCCGGTTCATTCGCGAACGGCAGGTATATCCTGAAAACCGAACCCTCACCCGGCCGGCTCTCGGCCCTTATCTCCCCCCCGCTCTGTTTTACTATGCCGTAAACCGTGGAAAGCCCCAAACCTACGGCATGCCCGCGCCCCTTGGTGGTAAAAAAAGGCTCAAATATCTGACCTAAGGTGGAAGCGTCCATCCCGCAGCCTGTATCCCTTACCGTAAGCGCAAAATAACGCCCGGCCGGTCTTTCCCCAAGGCGCTCTAGGTCCGCCGCGCAGGTGGCTATTGTAAGGGTCCCGCCGCGCTCCATGGCGTCACGCGCGTTCATCGCCAGGTTTATTATCACCTGCTCCATCTGCGCGGGATCCACCTTCACAAGCCCGGCGAAAGGCTCAAGGGAGTAAACAATCCGGATATGTTCCCCTGTCATCCGCCGCAGCGTCCCGCCGAGGCCCTTGAGTATGCCGTTAATGTCCAGCACCTTAGGTTCAAGCACCTGCCTGCGGCTGAAAGCCAGGAGCTGCCGCACCAGCGCCGCCGCGCGGTTCGCGGCTCTGGTGATTTCGTCAATGTCGCCGTGGCGCGCGTCCCCGGCGGGCATGCTTTTGCGCAGAAAATCCGCATAAGCCAGCACCGGCCCGAGCAAATTGTTCAGATCGTGGGCTATGCCGGCTGAAAGCCGGCCGATAGAATCCATTTTCTGGGCCTGGAACAGCGCCTCCTCGGCGCGCCTCTGGTCTGTTATGTCGGAACCGGAAAAGAGTACGCCTGTTATACCGGAGGAGGCATTCCGTATAGCGGAGTTATGGAAAGATATCATGCGCCTTTCCCCGCTTTTTGTCAGTACAGGATTTTCATAATATTGTACCTGGGCGGGATCCCCCGCCATAAGTTTTTTAAACACACCTTCCACATCATCCCTGATTTTCGGCGGCAGACACATGCCGAACCAGTTTTTCCCCGTGAGTTCGTCCTCCCCGTATCCCAGGATGGCGCAGCCTTTTTTATTTATCATGGTGATCCGGCCTTCCCTGTCCAGCGCCACGATCATGACTCCCGCGATATCCAGGTACATTTGCGCCTGGTCGCGCTCCAATTTGAGCTCAGCCTCTTTTACCAGCAGCTTGCGCGAGAGGACGCTTATATATTCCGCATCCACTTCCTCTGCCGCAGAGGCAGGCCCGCCGCGCGGCTCCCTCCCTGCCTTGATACGTTCCACCTCCTCCCCTACAGCGCTCAGTATCGGATCCAGCCCGCCCGTTTTCATAATCAGCCTGGAGGCCCCCACTTTACCGGCCAGCTTCTCCTCCTCTTTTCCGCTTTGGGTGCCGGTATAGAGTATAACCGGAATATCTTTAAGGCGAGGATTGCCCTTAGCCTTCCTGCAGAGCATGAAACCGTCCATCTCCGGCATCATGATGTCGGAGATTATGATATCCGGAGGGGCGGCCACGGCCTTTTCAAAAGCCGCCATGCCGTCCTGGGCGCCTTCAACCGCGTATCCGCGCTGCTCCAGGGCGATCTCCAGAAGAGTGCGCAACTCTTTGTCGTCTTCGGCTATAAGTATCTTCATAATCTCCTAAATGTAATGCGTCGCAGGCAGGCGAGCGCCGACTTTATAGTGTTAACATGTATTCTAGCAGTATTTATGGGCTTTAACGCATAGCCGCCGCTCAGCGCCAGCGCCGCAGGCACGCGGCGGACGAGGCATTCCTGAAAGACGAAAGCGTCACGTTTCTTGATCCCCCCCATGGTAAGGCACAGGCCGCCCAGCAGATCCCCCTTGTAGACGTCTGCCCCTGCCACATAAACCGCAAAGTCCGGCCTGAATCTGTCCATGGCCCGGGGTAATTCCCGCCTGAGCGCGGCAAGGTAGGCGGCGTCACCGGCGCCGGGGCGCAGCTCTATATCCACGGAGCTATTCTCTTTTCTTCCCGGGTAAATTTCCGCGCCATGCATTGAGAAGGTGAAAACCCGCCTGTCGCCACGGAAGATGGAGGCGGTGCCGTTCCCCTGGTGCGCGTCCAGGTCTATAACCATGGCGCGCTTTATAAGCCGCTCCTCAAGGAGTTTTTTCACGGCTACGGCGATATCGTTTAAAAGGCAGAAGCCTTCGCCATGCCCTCTGAAAGCGTGGTGGGAGCCGCCGCCGCAGTTGATGCCTATGCCGTTTTCAAGGGCCAGCCGGGCCGCCAGGATGGCGCCGCCCACGCTCATAAGATGCGCGCGCGCCACGCCGCGGGTTATCTTCAATCCGGCTCTGACGCTGTCTTCGGGCTTAAATTTGAATTCCAGATTTTTCCGCACCCAGGCCGGGCTGTGAACCAGCAGCAACTCCGCTTTTGACGGGGCAACCGGAGAAAGGACGTCTTTTTTTAAGATTATGCCCTCCCTTAAGAGAAGTTTAAGCGCGGCCTCAAATTTACCGGTTCTGAAAACATGCCCCGGCATCTTCACCGTATAATATTTGGAAAAAACAATTTTCATCAGATAAAAAACGCGGCCAACAGGAAGGCGGAGACTATAAGCATTGCCGCCACTGCGAACCAGTGGCCGGAAAGAGGGAAAGACGCCTGCTCCGCGTAAATCGGCGCCGGAACCGAAAGAACCGTCCGTTCGTTAAGGGCGGTTTTCGCAAGCGTCCTGCCCCAGGGGTCTATCACCGCCGAAATGCCGTTATTTGCGACGCGCACCACTGTGCGCCGGTTCTCCACCGCCCTGAAAATATTAGCGATAAAATGCTGGTATGGGGCCGCCGTAGCCAGGTACCAGCCGTCATTGGTGATGTTTATGAAAATATCGGCCCCGCCGCGCGTATCACCGGCAAAAAAATATGGGAAGACGGACTCGTAACAGATGGCGGCGCCTATCTTTATCCCCTTAAAATCCAGCAGTTTCTGCTCTTCGTCGCCCGGATCGAACTCCCCCAGCGCGGCCACCGGCTGTATGTATTTCCCAAGGAAGCCTCTGAGAGGGACATATTCGCCGAACGGTACCAGCCGGCGCTTATTATAGGAGGCGGTAATTTCCCCCTTCCCGTCCAGCAGGAAGGCTGACACATGCTTTCCGCCGCCCTTGGAAACCGAACCGATAAAACTGCCTGCGGCGGTCCCTGAGGAGACGACCGATCTAAGCCAGGCGTAGCAGTCCGGTTCGTCTATCCAGCAGGGCAGGGCGTTCTCCGGCCACACTACCAGTTCCGCTCCTTTTATTCCGGCCAGCAGATTTTCAATCCTGGTTTTTATGTTCCCGGCCTCGGAGGCATCCCACTTTGCATATTGGTCTATGGAAGGTTGCAACAGCGCGGCCCTGAAAGATTTCACCGGCTGGAAGACCTCGGCCCGCCTAAGTTCCTGGCGGCCAAAAAGCCAGATGCCTGAAAAAATCAGCGCCGCCGGGCTAAAGCGCAGAATTTTTTTATATACCGGCGCTTCCAGCGCGAACAGCGAGCCTATAAGCGCCCCGCCGAAACACACGGCCGCGCTTAAGCCGTAAACCCCGGTAACCGAGGCGATTTGTATCAGCGGCGCGTAATCCCATTGCGTATAACCCAGCATGAACCAGGGGAACCACACCGCCTTAAGGCTTAAATAAACCTTGCCGTATTCCAGCAGCAGCCAGCCCAGGGCGAACAGGTAAGGCCAAGTCTTCAGGCCCGTCTTTTTAAGCCGGAACCCGTATATTGAAATCAGAAGGAACTCAGCCGAAAGCAGGAAACTCAGCAGGGCAAGGCCCAGCGCCGAGACGCCGGGACTGATGCCGCCTGCGCGCATGGTGGGATATATCCAGTAAATTATTCCGAAGTAAAAAACAATACCGCACGCGGCCCCGCCGGCAGCCGCGGCTTTGAGCGTCCTGGCTTTCAGGATGTAAAATGACAGCGGCGCCAGCGCGACCCAGGCCAGCCACCCCTGGCTGAATTTCGGATAGCTGAGGATAAGGAGAAAAGCTGTAACTGCCGGAAACAGGACAAAAATTGAAGATTCAGGATTCCAGATTCCTGATTGTTGCGGCTTGAGGTTAAGAGCCATAAATTTA
>CAZYFL010000020.1:0-15974 GCA_964646805.1 uncultured Elusimicrobiaceae bacterium
TTGCAGATTATTCTGAATTCTGGCTTCTGGATTCTGGCTACCTGAGCAGTTACACTAAAAGACAGAATGAACACTGAAAACAAAAAACAGGCAACCGCACCCGACCCGGAAATTATCTCCGGCGGCATGGGCGTGCGTATCTCCTGGTGGGTCATGTCGAGGATAGTGTCTATGATGGGCGGCCTGGGCGTGGTCTCGGGCACGGCTCTTGAAATAGTCTACCCGCGCATCCTGCAGGACGGCGATCCCGGCGGCAACGTACGCCGGGCGTTCACCGAACTGACCCGGCGCCAGCCCGCGCTGGCCGGGCCTGTCTGGGAACTTTTTGATAAATACTACATTGAAGGCGGCAGGGTACCGGGAACGCCCTATAAGCCGGTCCCGCCCTGCAGACTGACGCGCATTGAGAATTTCCGTCCGGGGCCGGACTCTTTCTGGGAACTGCCCAGGGAAATGCAGGTACTGGTGCTGGCGGCCAGCTTCGCGGAGGTCTGGCTGGCTAGGGAAGGCCACGACAAACCGGTGGGAATAAATTTTTTGCGCAAGGTGGAGCGGCCCCTGCCCTGGGCGCTCTACGGCGCCATGCTGGCGGGCGCGGCTTATGTGCTGGTCGGAGCCGGCAGCCCCGACGAAATGCCCTCTATGATAGACCGGCTGTCCCGCCATGAGCCAGCGGCCCTGTCGCTGAAGGTGTACGGAGCCCGCTCCGATTCGGGCGGGTTCTACGCTACGGTCCGTCCGGAAATTTTATTGGGCGGGCCGGCCCCGGCCCTGGCGGCGCCAAAATTCCTGGCTATAGTTTCCTCTTTCGGGCTGGCCGACGCGCTGGCCGGGAACCCCGCAACGCGCCCTTACGGTTTTGTGGTGGAGGGTTCGGAAGCCGGCGGACACAGCGCGGCGCCGGCCAAAATGCGTTTTGACGGCGGGGGCCAGCCGCTGCTTGTCTACACAGACCAGGACAAGGCTGATCTCGGGGCAATAGCCGGCCTGGGGTTGCCCTTCTGGCTGGCAGGCTCCTACGCCAGTCCGGCGCGCCTGCGCGAAGCCCGGGAGATCGGCGCTTCCGGCATACAGTTCGGCACACTGGCCGCCCTTTCCGGCCAGTCCGGCACGGCTCCCGCGTTAAGGGCTAAAGTGGCAAAGCTGCTGACCGCGGGCAAACTTAAAGTCGCCAACACCATGGTCTCGCCTACCGGTTTTCCCTTTAAGGTAGCGCAGGTGCCCGGCACTGTTTCCGAAGAGACCGTTTATCTGGCCCGCGAACGCAGGTGCGACATAGGCCTGCTACAGGTTAACTACCTGACTCCCGGGGGAGAATTGGGATACCGCTGCCCCGCGGAGCCGGTAGACGCTTTTGTCGCCAAGGGCGGACGGGTGCAGAACACCGTCGGGCGCGTCTGCCTGTGCAATGCGCTGCTTGCCGCAGCCGGCCTGCCGCAACTGCGCCCCGGCGGTTACGAGGAACCCCCTATTGTAACGCTGGGCGAGGACCTGCGATCCGCGCGGGACCTTCTGGCCCTGTTGCCGCCCGGGCAGGAAATCTATACAATCGGCAAAGCCCTGCTTTTCCTGCGCGGAGCGGTTTAGGGGGGGTATTTCCTGGATTCCGTGAGCAGTTCCCGGGCGTGTTTGAGGCCCAGGTCGGTAGACTGCTTCCTGCCGCCGAGCATCCTCGCTATCTCCCGCTCGCGGGCGGAGGCGTCAAGACGGCGCGCCGCGGCTGCGGCCACGCCCGACTTTACGTTCTTCTCCACAAAGAAATGCGCGGAGCCGAAGGCGGCCACCTGCGGCAGGTGGGTGATACAGAAGATCTGTTTCCGCGCGGCCAGCCGGGCCAGTTTCTCCCCCACCAGGCGGCCGGTAACCGCGCCCACTCCGGCATCCACCTCGTCAAAGACCTGGGCGCCTATGCGGTCCGCCCTGGACAGCGCGGTCTTGAGCGCCAGCATTATGCGCGCCATCTCGCCGCCGGAGGCCGTATAGCGCAGCGGCCTCAGCGGGTAGCCGGGATTGGCGGTAAAAAGATATTCCACGGAGTCGCCGCCGCATGAGGCTATGGCCGCCCCGTCATAGGCGACATCCACGGCAAAGCGCACTTCCCTGAAGCCGAGGCCCTGCGCCTCTTTAAGTATCTCGGCCGAGAGCTTTTTGGCCGCCGCCAGTCGTTTTTCGTGCAGGGCCAGCGCCAGTTTTTCAAGCTTGCCGCGGGCGGCGGCAAGTTTTTTATTCAGCTCGGAGCGGTCAAGCGTCAGATCGTCCAGGCCGCCCGCCTTGCCGCGCAACTCTTCCGCCTTAGCCAGCACCGCGCGTATGTCCGCGCCGTATTTCTTTTTAAGAATTTTGAGTTTATCAAGGCGCGCAAGGCAGCGGTCCACCTCGGAGGGATTGGAATGTATGCCGTTTCCATAAGCGCGCAACTCCCCGGAAAGATCGCGCAGCTCTATAGCCGCGCAAGTCAGTCTTGCGGTCAGTTGTTCCGCCGAAGAATCTATAGCGGACAGCGCTTTTATTTTTTCCATGGCTTTTTCGGTATTCCCCGCAGCGTCATCCACCAGCGCGTGCGTACCGCCGGAAAGAGAGAAAAGCTTTTCAGAATTCTTCAGGCGCGGCCAAAGGGCCTCAAGCTCCTCCTCTTCGCCTTCCCTTAAACCGGCGGTTTCTATTTCGTTAAGCTGGAAACGATAAAGGTCAAGCAGCCGGGTTCGCTCGTCTTCGGACATAGAGACGGCGTTAAAGCGCTCCTCCAAAGCCCCTGTCTCCCTCCAAGCCTCAGAAACCGGCTTAACTTCTGTTTCAAGCTTGCCGTAGCGGTCAAGCAAATCCCGCTGGGTTTCGGACTTAAGCAGGCTCTGGTGCTCGTTCTGGCCGTGGAAATCTACAAGGAAACCGCCTATTTCCGAAAGCTGCGCCAGCGTGGCCGCCGCGCCGTTTATGGCGACCCTGGTGCGGCCTTTAGCGTCGGCCTGGCGGCGTATGGAGACCTTCCCGTCCTTTATATCCCAGCGCTCAATAAGTTTTTCGGGCAGATTTTCAGCCAGAAACTCCCCCTCCACCTCCGCAGAAGCGGAGCCGGGCCTCAGTATGTCGGACCCGGAGCGCTCCCCCAGCAGGAAGCCCAGCGCGGAAATTATTATGGATTTGCCGGCCCCGGTCTCGCCGGTGAAAATATTAAGTCCAGAATCCGGCTCAAGCTCCAGCGACTCTATCACCGCGAAATTTTTAATCAAAAGTTTCTTCAGCATGTCCCTCATCTCCTGGGAATCTGTTGAAAAACCGTAACTACTCAGGTAGACAGAATTCAGGAGTCAGAATTCAGAATAGCCTGCCAATAAGCCTCCAACAGCTAAACCGCAAGCACAAACTGTTGTGACCTTTGCCACACCACCAGGTCATCAAATCTTGTCCCTGGCATCTCCATTCTGACTCCTGAATTCTGAATTCTGTCTACCTGAGTAGTTACGAAAAACCCCACTTATCTCTCCCCCCAGCTCAGTTTGCGGCGGAGGATGTCAAAATACGAAAATCCCTCAGGAGCAAGCATCTCAAAACTGCGCGGATGCCGCCGCACCAGCGCCGCGTCTCCAGGCTCAAGGCTGAAGGTTTCCTGGCCGTCTATGGAGAGCGACAGCGCCTGCCGCCCGAAGCGGCCGCCGAGGACAGCCACCTTGAGCTCCTCCTCCGCTGAAAGCACTATGGGGCGGTGCGTCAGGGTGTGCGGGCAGATGGGGGAAAGAAGGAAAACCTCAAGGTCGGGCATTACTATCGGGCCGGAAGCGGCCAGGCTGTAGGCCGTAGAGCCGCTGGGAGTGGAAACGATAAGCCCGTCACCGAAGTACTCGGACAGGAATTGATGTCCGAAGGAGGCGCGCAGCGTGAAAGCGCGGGCCTCGGGGCTCCGTATCACGCAGTCGTTGAGCGCAGGCAGCGGACCGAAAACTATTTTCCGCCCGCGGCTCACGCTCACCGAAAGCAGGCTGCGCTTAATTTTCCTGAACCCGCCGCCGAGGAAAATGTCCGCGCTTTTTAAAAATTCTTTCTGCTCTATGCCGCTGAGAAAACCCAGCCCCCCCGCGTTTATGCCCAGTACAGGCAATCCGCGGCTTATCACGTGGCGGGCGGCGTAAAGCACCGTGCCGTCGCCGCCCACGGCCACGGCCGCATCGGCCGTCTTAAAGCCGCAATAGGCGTCATTAACGCAGATCTTCATGACTTTAGCTCCGCCATGACGCAGCCTGCGCTCTATAGCCAGAGCGTAAGTCAGCGCCCTGCGTCTTTTAGAATTGTAAAAAAGGACTACGCTTCTTATTCGTTTCATTCTACTTCGTTGCCGGATTTTTCCGCTCGATCCTGGCCCAGGTATCCTTCAGGGTAACCGTGCGGTTGAAGACAGGGGCTCCCGGTTTTGAATCTATGGGGTCGGTGAAAAAGTAGCCGAGCCTTTCAAACTGAAAATGCGAACCCGCAGCGGCGTTTTTTAAACCAGGCTCGCAATAAGCGTTGTTTATGACCTCCAGCGAACCGGGGTTTATGTTCTCTTTATAGTCGCCGCCTTCTCCGACGTCCCCTGGGTCGCGCTTCGTAAATAGCGCGTCGTAGAGCCGCACCCGGGCCGGAACCGCATGCCGGGCGGAGACCCAGTGGATGGCGCCCTTTATCCTGCGGCCGTCGGGAGCGTCTCCGCCGCGCGTGGCCGGATCATAAGAGCAATGGACTTCGGTGATATTTCCCGCCGCGTCTTTGACCACTTTACCGCATCTGACTACATACGCGGAGCGCAGGCGCACTTCCCTACCGGGCGTCATGCGGAAGAATTTTGGGGGCGGAGCTTCCCTGAAGTCGTCCCGCTCTATATACAGCTCCCGGCAGAAAGGAACCTTGCGCGTTCCAGCGGCCGGGTCACCGGGATTGTTGATCGCTTCCAGCTCTTCCACCCGGTCCTGCGGGTAATTATCCAGCACTATCTTAAGCGGCCGCAACACCGCCATAACGCGCGGCGCGGTCTTGTTCAATTCGTTGCGTATGGCGTTCTCCAGCACACATAGGTCCACGATGCTGTTGAACCTGGCCACGCCTATCTCCGAACAGAAAGCGCGGATAGAAGAGGGGGTATAGCCCCTGCGCCGGAACCCTGAAATGGTGGGCATGCGGGGGTCGTCCCAGCCGCTGACGTGGTTGTCCCTGACCAAATCCAGCAGCTTGCGCTTGCTGAGCACCGTGTTGCTCAGGTTCAGCCGGGCGAACTCCACCTGCTGCGGGTGGTATATGCCCAGCTCGTCCAGAAACCAGTCGTACAAAGGCCGGTTGTTCTCAAATTCAAGCGTACATATGGAATGAGTTATCCGCTCTATGGAGTCCTCAAGACAGTGCGCCCAGTCGTACATCGGGTATATGCACCAGGCCTCTCCCTGGCGGTGGTGCGCGGCGTGGAGTATCCGGTACATCACAGGGTCGCGCATGCAAAGATTCGGGTGGGCCATGTCTATCTTCGCGCGCAACACGCATGTACCGTCGGGGAATTCACCTTTGCGCATGCGCTCAAATAGGCCGGCGTTCTCTTCTACAGAGCGGCTGCGGAATGGGCTGTCCTGGCCCGGCCCGGTCGGGGCGCCGCGGTAGCGGCGCATCTCCTCCGCGCTCAGGTCGCAAACGTAGGCCTTCCCTTTCTTAACCAGTTCCAGAGCCCAGTCGTACATCTGCTGGAAATAGTCGGAGGCGAAAAGCGGGCGTTCCCCGAAGTCGCCGCCCAGCCATTTCACGTCTTCCACAATGGAATCCACGTACTCCTGCTCTTCCCTGGACGGATTGGTATCGTCAAAGCGGAGGTTGAATTCCCCCTTATAGTCGCGGGCGATGCTGGAATTGAGGCAAATAGATTTGGCGTGGCCGATATGCAGGCGGCCGTTTGGTTCAGGCGGGAAGCGCGTGTGAACGCGGCCGTTGAATTTTCCCGAAGACAGGTCCCCGTCAATAATCCCGCGTATGAAATTAGATTTGGTCTCCTGGGTTTCCATACTGAAAATTATAACCTATTTCAATGGTAACTACTCAGGTAGACAGTAGTCAGAATTCAGTAGTCAGGAGTAAGAAGTTGCAGATTATTCTGAATTCTGGCTTCTGGATTCTGGCTACCTGAGCAGTTACTTTCAATGTCTGAAGTGCCTTATCCCGGCGAACAACATGGCCGCGTTCTTTGAATCGCACAGGCGTATGCAGTCCTCGTCGTCCCGCCAGCCGCCGGGCTGTATCACGGCGCTCACCCCGCCGGACAGCGCCGCCTGTAAAGTTTTAAGAGGCAGGGCCGCGTCCGCAGCCAGCGCCAGCGGGCCCGAACCCGGCAGTATGGACAGCTTGTCCCTCATTTTCCACAACGCGTTCCTGACCGCATCATAAGTGGAACTCTCCGACGGGCTGAGGGCTATGGCGCTGTGCCCTTCGGAAAGCGCCGCGGCGTAGGTCTTGGCGTATTTGACGGTTTTCCAGGCTAATAACAGGGCCCGCATTTCAGCATCGGAGGGTCTGCGTCTGGTAACACAGACGGGCTCGGCGGAGAAAAGCCTGTTGTCCTTGGACTCTATAAGCACCCCGCCGGAAACGGAGCGCAGTTCAACCTCATAAGGGGAAAGCACCGGGGCGGGCAGCGATAAAACCCGCAGGCCTTTCCCTGCACGCAGGATTTTAAGCGCCTCGGGGCTATAGCCGGGGGCGACCACGTTCTCAATGAAAGTCTCAGCCAGCGCTCCGGCGGTTTCAGTTTCAACCTGCCGGTTGAAAGCGGCAGTGCCCCCGACCGCCCCCGCAGGGTCGCTCTTTACGGCGCCGCGCAGGCATTCTGCCTGTGTGCCGGCGGCACAGACTCCCGCGGGCCTGTCGTGCTTGGAAATAACGCAGACGGACTCGTCAAATTCCAGCGCCAGCTCAAAGGCGGTATCCAGGTCCAGGTAGTGGTTGAGGTTAAGCCCGGAGCCGGCAAGGATTTTGGCGGCATTGAGGCCTCGCGGGCGGGCGCCGCTGAGCGCGTAAAAGGCGGCTTTCTGGTGGCGGTTCTCGCCGTAATCCAAATCCGCCACTTTTTTCAGGCTCATCACAACTTCGTCGCCCAGCAGATTTCCCGTTTCTGAAAGATACTGCGCCACAGTGGCGTCGTAAGCGGCCAGGCGCTGCCAGGCCCTGGCGGCGAGCTGTTTTTTTAATTCCGGTTCAAGGCCGCCGGCCTCTTTAAGCGCGCGCAATACGGAACCGTAATCACCCGGGCTGGAAACGGTTATAATGTTTTCAAAGTCGCGGGCGGCGGCGCGCAATACGGCGGAATTGGACTGGTCCAGGTAACTGGAGAGCTCTCCTATGACGAACTCCTCCTGCCCGACGATACTGGCAATGGGGTAGAGGTTGGCCGCCACGACATAAAAGCGCGGCAGTTCCACGCCGTTTTCCGAAACCGCAGGGAAACGCCCCGACAGGGCCTTAAGCACGGAGTAAGGCACCGGCGGCGAATAGCGCACGTTCTGCGCCTCTATGCCGGCTTCCGCCAGCAGTTTGTAGGTGGAGCCGGAGGCGTAAATTTCAAAGCCCAGCTCGTCCAGGTTGCGGGCGAAATCCTCCACCCCGGCCTTGTCGTATACGCTCAAATAAGCTGTTTTATCCATAAAAATAAATTTAACCGCAAAGGGCGTTAGGGCTGCCCGATTAGTTTTAAGAATCCGGCTTCGGAGAGGACGGGAACGCCGAGTTTTTTTGCCTTGTCATATTTGGAGCCGGGATTGGCGCCCGCGACTACATAGGAGGTACTGGCTGAAACGCCCGAAGTTTCCTTCCCCCCCAGCTCCCGCACCTTTGACCAGGCCTCGTCCCGCGTCATAGTTTTCAGTTCTCCGGTGAAGACAAAGGTTTTTCCCGTCAGCGCCCTCCCGGAGCCCTTGCGTTCCGGTTCGTCCATGCGCAGACCCAGTTTACCCAGTTCTTCCGCCATCCTGCGCGTGGCTTCCGCCTTAAAAAATTCAGTCACAGCTTTCGCTATCACGGGGCCGATATCGCTGACGCGGGCCAATTCTTCCGACCCGGCTTCCATGAAAGCCCGCATGGTCTTAAAATGCTGCGCCAGCGCACGGGCGTTCTTTTCCCCGATATGCCGTATACCCAGGGCGTATATAAGGCGGGAAAGGGGCTGTTCCCTGCTTTTAGTTATCTGGGACAGCAGGTTGTCGGCCTTCTTATCCTTAAAAAGTTCAAGCCCCAGCAGGTCCTCTTTTTTTAGGCGGTAGATATCGGGGAAGCCTTTCACCAGCCCTTTATCCGCCAGCTGTTCCGTTGAAGAGACGCCAAAGCCCTCTATATTCATGGCGGCGCGGGAGGCGAAGTGCAGCAGGGAACGTTTGAACTGAACAGGGCACGACGGGTTCACGCAACGCAAGACGACTTCCTCTTTGTCTTTGAAAAGTTCGGAACCGCAGGAAGGACAGTTCCTTGGCGGGACTATTTCCTTTTCCGCCCCGGTGCGGCCGCCCGGCGCTATTTTCACAACCTTTGGGATAACCTCGCCCGCGCGTTCTATCACCACTTTATCCCCTATCTTCAGACCCAAACGGGTTATCTCGTCAAAATTGTGCAGTGTGGCGCTGGAGATGGTAACGCCTCCGCATTTTACCGGCTCAAGTTCCGCCACAGGGGTAATGGCGCCGGTACGGCCCACCGAAAACCCCACCTTCTTCACCGTGGTGACGGCCTGCTGTGCTGGATATTTAAAGGCTATGGCCCAGCGCGGGATCTTGGCCGTGAAGCCGAGTATTCTCCTCTGCCGGAGCGAATCCACTTTCATCACCAGCCCGTCTATCTCATAAAGGAGATTGTAGCGCTTAGTTGCATATTCCTTATAAAAAGCCAGCGTCTCTTCTGCGCTGCGGCAGGTCTTGTCGCCCAGGCTGGAAATATTAAAGCCGAGCCCGCGACAGACGTTGAGATATTCCCAGTGAGAGTCCGGTTCCGCCATACCTTCAAGGTAGCCGTAAGAATGGGCTATAAACTTCAGACGGCGCCTTGCGGTCACAGCCGGGTCTTTCTGCCGGAGGGAACCGGCGGCGGCGTTCCTCGGGTTCACGAACGGTTCTTCCCCGGCGGAGAGCGCCTCTTCGCGCAGGGCCTCAAAATCTTTCTTGTCCATGTAAACTTCGCCCCTGGCTTCAAAGAGCGCCGGAGGGCTGCTGAGATCCAGCTTAATGGGCACGGACTTTATGGCGCGTGCGTTCAGGGTAACGTCCTCTCCGGTTTCTCCGTCGCCCCGCGTGGAGGCCCTCGCGAGTCGGCCATTTTCATATTCTATAGAACAGGAGAGGCCGTCTATCTTGGCTTCCACCGCCAATTCAAAAGGTTCGTCTTTCAGTCCTTTCTTAACGCGGGCGTACCACTCCAGTAATTCCTCCGGGGAATAGCAGTTGTCAAGCGAAAGCATGGGGATGCGGTGCGGCACGGGGGCGAAGGTGTTGGAGCGCTCGCCGCCTACGCGGCAGGTAGGTGAATCGGCGGAGGCGAATTCCGGGTGGGCGGCTTCAAGCTCTTTGAGGCGGATCAGCAATGCGTCGAACTCTCCGTCGGTAATTTCCGGGGAGTCCAGGACGTAATAAAGACGCTCGTGCCGCCTTATTTCGGCCCTGAGCGCCTCTATCCCGCCAAAAGTATTACTCTTAGCGTTCATTTGACTAAATTATTTTTCCGGGCTATGCCGTCCAGAACGCCGTTAACAAACTTGCCCGATTTTTCGGTGGAGTATTTCTTGGCCAGCTCTATAGCTTCGTCTATAATAACGGCCACGGGGGCATCCGAGAGTATCATCATCTCGCACACGGCCATGCGCAATATTGAGCGGTCTATGGCGGGCATACGATCCAGCTCCCAATTAAGGCTGGTCTTCTTTATTATCTCGTCTATCCTGGGTATGTTGGAAACGGTAGTGGAATAAAGGATTTTATAAAAGTCAAAAACTTTCGCTTCCACCGCAAAATCTTCCAACTGAAAACTGGCAAGCACGGAAGCGGGCTCCAGCCTGGCAACGTCGGAGCTGTAAAGCGACTGCAGACAGTTCTCCCTTGCTAATCTTCTTTTGCTCATAAAGCCAAAGACCTTATATGCACATGATACAAAATGCGCGACTGTCGTGGACATGCAAATTTCCGCCTGTTCGTTTTATTGCTTTTTTCCGCTTTTTTTTGTAAACTTTTCATGAAGATAAAAGCGCGGGAGAAACGGAGGTTTCAAATGGGTTTAATGCCTTTGATTATAATCGTCGCGGTGATTCTTTTCGCCAGTATAAAAATCCTTAACGAATATGAGCGCGGCGTAACCCTTACGCTGGGCCGCTTCACCGGCGTAAAAGGCCCGGGTCTGATATTCCTTATCCCCGGCATACAGCAGATGTTCCGCATGAGTACGCGCGTGGTGGTGCTGGACGTCCCCCCGCAGGACGTAATCACCCGCGACAATATCTCAGTCAAGGTCAACGCCGTTATCTACTTCAGGGTGGTCAACCCCCAAGCTGCGGTCCTTAACGTGGAAAACTACATGTACGCCACCAGCCAGCTCGCCCAGACTACGCTAAGAAGCGTACTCGGCCAGCAGGAACTGGACGACCTGCTTGCCCAGCGAGACAAGATCAACAAGAACCTTCAGGAGATACTGGATCTGCACACCGAGCCCTGGGGCATAAAGATCTCCAGCGTGGAAGTGAAGAATGTGGACCTTCCGCAGGAAATGCAGCGCGCCATCGCCAAACAGGCCGAAGCCGAGCGCGAACGCCGCGCAAAGGTCATCCACGCCGAAGGCGAATTCCAGGCCGCGCAGAAGCTCTCGGATGCGGCGCAGATCATGACCGTCAATCCCGCGGCAATACAGTTGCGCTACCTGCAAACCCTCACCGAGATCTCTGTGGAGAAGAATTCAACCATAATCTTCCCCGTGCCATTAGACCTGCTAAGCATGTTCATGAAAAAAAAGACTGAAGACTGAAGACTGAAGGCTGAAGGCGGAGGCAATCCGGGAAATCCGTACAGACGGAACAAGCGGTCTGCCTCCGTCTCTTTTTTTCATTCTTCCTCCTATATGCCGGGTTTATACATCCATATTCCCTTCTGCCGGGCCAAGTGCGGTTATTGCGACTTCGCCTCCGCGCCCGGAAAGCCTGGAGAGATAGACGCTTTCCTTGAGGCGCTGGCCAGGGAAGCGTCCGCTTATGCCGGCCTGGCGGGAAAATTCTCCACCCTTTATATCGGCGGCGGCACACCCAGCCTGCTTTCAACGGAGCAGCTGGAAAAACTTTTTTTAATTATTTCAGATCTGACCGGGCCGCCGCAGCGCCTGGCGGAGAGCACATTTGAAGCCAACCCGGAAAGTCTGGGCGCGGAGAAAGCCGCCCTGCTGAAAAAAGCCGGAATAAGCCGCATAAGCCTGGGGCTGCAGGCCTCACAGGACAGCCTCCTGAGGCGGCTGGGCCGGGCAGCCATGTCAGGAGATTTCCTGAAAGCCTGCGGCCTGTTGCGCGCCGCCGGTTTCAACAACATAAACGCGGACCTGATGTGCGGCCTGCCCGGCCAGACGCTGAAGGATTTTACGGACTCTATAGAATGGCTGCTGAAACTCAAGCCGGAGCACGTTTCTTTTTACGCGCTTGAAGTGCACGGGAAAACGCCGTTCTCGGCGGCTGGGGTGAAAGAGGAGCCCGAAGCGGCGGCAGGGATGTACGAGGCCGGAGCGGCCGCCCTTGAACCGGCCGGCCTTCACCGATACGAAATTTCAAATTTCTCCAGACCCGGGCGGGAGTCCGTCCACAACCTGAATTACTGGGAGCAGGGCGAATACCTCGGCCTCGGCCCCTCGGCCGCCTCCTACCTGGGAGGGGAACGGCGGGCCAACGTTGCCGGCGCCGCGGTCTACGTCAGGGCGGCGCTGGCCGGCAAAGAGATACCGCTGCAGTACAGGGAAACACTCTCCGGCCGGGGAAAAAACGCGGAAAAAATAATGCTGGGTCTGCGCAAAACCTCCGGAATTGAACTGCCGGACGATATATTCATAGAATTCAGGGAAGAGACAACCCGGCTGACGGAAGCCGGTCTTCTTGAAAAAAGCGGCAGCCGGATAAAAATAAAAGAAGACCGCCTTTATGTATCCAACGCCGTTTTCCGCGAGTTCGTATAAGAGATTTGGGAAACCGTCTGTTATCCCTGTAATCTCTTTAAGGAAACCATGCTTAGCAAAGTTTACGATCCCAAGCCGGTAGAGGCCAGGTGGGCCGGTAACTGGCAGAAAGAAAAACTTTTTGTTTCGGAGCCCTGCGCGGACAAAAAGCCCTTCGTGATGGTAATCCCCCCGCCAAATATAACCGGCGCGCTGCACATAGGCCACGCTTTGAACGCCACGCTGCAGGACGTGCTGATACGCTATGCCCGCATGCAGGGACACGAAGCCTGCTGGGTGCCGGGCACCGACCACGGCGGCATAGCCACGCAGAACGTGATGGAAAAGATGCTCAAAGACGAGGGAAAAACCCGCCATGATTTGGGACGCGAAGAATTTTTAAGGCGCGCCTGGGCCTGGCACGGGGAATGCGGCGGCGCCATCCTTGAACAATTGCGGAAGCTGGGTTGCGCGCTGGATTTCAGCAGGGAGAACGTGCGCTTTACCATGGACAAGCCCCGCGCAGACGCGGTATTTGAAGCTTTCCGCTCCCTCTGGGAGAAAAGCCTGGTTTACCGACGGGAACGCATGATAAACTGGTGCACCCGCTGCGGCACCGCGCTCTCGGACATAGAAGTTGAACACGAGGACGAGAAGTCAAAACTTTGGCATATACGCTACGCTTTTGAAGACGGCTCCGGTTCGGTTACCGTGGTTACCACCCGCCCCGAAACCATGCTGGGCGATGCCGCGGTCGCCGTGAACCCGGAAGACGAAAGATATAAAGGCATGGCCGGAAAAAAGCTGCGGCTGCCGCTGACAAACCGGCTTATTCCGCTGGTAGCCGACGAGGGCGTTGAGAAAGGCTTCGGCACCGGCGCGGTGAAAATCACGCCCGCCCACGATCCGCTGGACTTTGAAATAGGGCAGCGGCATAACCTGGAAGCGATCCGCATAATTTCCTACGAAGGCAAAATGATGAATTGCCCCTCCGCTTACGAGGGACTGAGCGTGCAGGCCGCGCGCAAGGCCGTGGTGGAGGAGTTGAACGCCGCCGGGCTGCTTGAGAAAGAGGAACATTACAAACATACGGTCGGCAAGTGCTATCGCTGCAACAGGCACATAGAGCCGCTGGTCTCCGAGCAGTGGTTCGTAAAGATGAAGTATCTGGCCGCCCCGGCCATAGAAGCCGCTGAGAAGGAGAAGGTCAAATTTTACCCGTCCTCCTGGAAAAAGCCGTTCACGCAGTGGCTTGGCAATATACAGGACTGGTGCATCTCCCGGCAGATCTGGTGGGGGCATCGCATACCCGTGTGGTACTGCCGGAGTTGCTCCGGAGACGGCCTGAAATTCAACGGGAAAGGGGAACTCTCCCGCATCTCCTTCGCCGACGGGGCGCGCCCGATAATTTCGCAGGACAAGCCCTCCTCCTGCGCTCAATGCAACAGCCATGACCTGCTGCAGGACCCCGACGTCCTGGATACCTGGTTCTCCTCGGCGCTGTGGCCTTTCTCGGTCTTCGGCTGGCCGGAGAAGACAAAAGAGCTGGCTTACTACTACCCGACCTCCGTACTGGTCACCGGCTACGAGATAATCTACTTGTGGGTGGCGCGCATGGTAATGAGCGGCATCGAGCACATGGGGATACCGCCTTTCAGCACGGTTTATGTGCACGGCATGGTGCGCGACAAGCACGGCAAAAAAATGTCCAAGTCGCTGGGCAACACCATAGACCCCCTGCTGATGATGGACAAGTACGGCACGGACGCCCTGCGCTTCACTCTGCTGTCGCAGACCATGGGCGGCCGCGATATTCCGTTCTCGGAGGACTCCATTCTCGGCGGGCGAAACTTCGTAAACAAGCTTTATAACGCGGCCCGTTTTATACAGCTGTACCTGCCGGAATCCCCCTGCCCGCTTAAGGCGGAGCTGCCGCGGGAACTGGCGGATTGCTGGATAACGGAGCGCTACGCCGAAGCTCTCAGGAAGTCAAAAGCCTCCATGGCGGAGTACGACCTACCGAAGGCGCAGGATGCGCTTTACGCCTTTGTATGGGATGAATTCTGCGACTGGTACCTGGAACTGGCCAAGCCGCGCCTGCAGGGCGGCGATAAAGAAAAGGTGCTGGCCCTCATGCTGGAGCTTTTCACCGGCGCGTTGAGAGCCCTGCACCCCTTCATTCCTTATGTAACCGAGGAACTTTACGCGAGCCTTAAGCCGTATCTTAACAAGTCACAAGTCACAAGTCACAGGCCGCAGGTAATAGAGCCTGGCAGCGGAGAACAGATCCGCGCGGGCTATCTGCTGGAGGAAAACTGGCCGGAAGTTACGGATGCCGGTACCGGCGCCACCGCCGCTATGGAAGAACTAATGGGCGTGATAACGCAGATAAGAGCGGCCCGCGCCTGGTTTGAAATTTCCCCCGGCAAAACCATAAAAGCGCTGGCCGCCTCGGGCGACGAGGCGGCGCTGGAGCGCCTTAAGGCCGGCGCCGGCTATATCAAGCTGCTGGCCAAAGTGGAAGAACTGGAAATAGGCCGCGATTTGGCCAGGCCCCCGCGCGCCATAAGCGCCATTTCCGGCCCCTTCACAATATATATCCCGATGGCCGGCGCGGTGGATCTTGAAAGAGAAAAGGTCCGCCTGGACAGGGAACTGAAAAAAACCCGCAAGGACAGCGAGCAGAGTCTGCAACGCCTTAACGATCCGGCTTTCACCGCACACGCGCCCAGGGCGGAAGTAGAAAAGATAAAAGCCCGCTCCGAAGAAATGTCCGGGAAAATTTCCAGGCTGACCGTTATTCTTGAGGAACTTAAGTGAACATAAGAAGATTCTGGATACGCAAGGACAGGGAAAGTTACTTCCTGGCCGGGATAATAATAGCCTGCAGCATAGGAGGTTTCGTATCGTCCTACTGGCATTTTACCGACCGCATAACGGTGCGCCAGAATATTAAAATGAGGACAACGGCACCCACTAAAATACAGCAAAGCAAACTTAGAGAGGTGCAGTACACCCCTGCGAAGCTGCGCGCGGGAGCTACGCAGTATTACCGGCTGAACGAAGATTCAAGACCGTCGGTGCCGAAAATGGGGGAAGATGAATAGATGAGGACTGAAGGATGAAGGGAAAGAAACAAACAACTGCGGGGGGATTTCCGTCCTTGAGCCTTTATCCTTTAGCCTTAAGCCTTTTTCTGTCGATCGCCCTCTGCCCCGCGCCGCTGGCGGCCCAGGCCGGCACCCGGCCCGAGGAACAGTCTTTTGACTACGATCCCTACGCCGGGAAGACTCCGCAGATACAGCAGTTAGCGGCCGAAACCACCTTTGAGGACGCCGTACTGGTAAACCACCCCATATACGGCACTATAATATTCTCAAAGCACCGCTGGAAAAGCTGGGTCACGCGCGCGCTCTACCTTACGCTTATAAACATAGCGCTGACAGCCATCATACTTTCCCTTTCAAAAACCGAGGAGTACAATATAATAGCGGCCTATGTTCTTTCCGGGGCCGGCTTCGCCATTTCGTTCTGGACTTTTCTTTGCGCCGCGCTTATTTTCCGGCTGGATTCCAACGCCTGGCTATACGTGCTGCCTGTTTCGGCGGCCACGAGCGCCGTCGGTTACATTGTGCTGATGAAGATAAAAAAATCCGATATCTCTCTCACTGAGCTTAAGGAATCTTTCAAGAAAATGCGCGCGGCCTCACACGAGGACCAACGACTCGTTTCCGTAGAGGGCCCCCCCGGAGACTGGCCAGATGAGGATTTTATCAGGTAGCCGGTTTTCCGTCATGAACTCAAAAGATTAATAGCAA
>CAZYFL010000021.1:0-15660 GCA_964646805.1 uncultured Elusimicrobiaceae bacterium
ATCTTGTCGCTGGCATCTTCATTCTGACTCCTGAATCCTGAATTCTGTCTACCTCAGTAGTTACGTCTTTTCCCCGTTTTTGAACTTCAGGAAGGGTATCAGCGCCATGGCGGGCAGGGTGGCCAGGCAGACTACAATAAAGAACTTAGGGTAGCCTGCCAGATCCTGCAGTTTGCCACTTATAAAACCCGGTAGCATCACCCCCAGTCCCATTATGCCAGTGGAGATGGCAAAATGCGCCGTCTTATATTTCTCCCCGGTCAGTTGCATCAGATAGAACATGAAGGCCGTGGTCCCTATGCCGTAGCCGAACTGCTCCACCCCCACCAGGGCGTATACAAAGGCGGCGGGCAAATCCAGGTTGAACGACATGTAAACATATACCAGGTCAGGGGCGTTAAGAGCTATAGCCATGGGCCAGATACACTTCCTGAGGCCGTAGCGGGAAATAAGCCAGCCTCCCAGCAGGCCGCCCACGATCAGGGATCCCAGGCCTATGGTGCCGTAGGCCACCCCCACCTGCGAAGTGGTCAGGGCCATGCCGCCGGCTGCCGCCGTATCCAGCAGGAAGGGCACGGCCAGTTTCAGCAGCATGGCCTCGCCGAAGCGGTAAAGCAATATGAAGGCCACTCCCAGCGCTATGCCTTCCATCCTGAAATAGGAGGCTATGATTTCCCCGAACCCGGCCGGTTTCAGGGACATGCTTTCGTCCGGTTTGTCGGCCGCAGGCGCCGGCAGAAAAAGTTTATGATAGACGAACAGCAGGCCAAGTATCGCGGCCGCCACTGTTAGCGCCAGGTTCCAGCTTAACGGTATATTCCCGGTGCGCTTTTCTATCCTGCCGGCCAGCATCACCAGTACGCCGGAACCAAACAGCATAGCCAGGCGATAGCAAAAGGCGCGTATGCCCACAAAAAAAGCCTGCTTCCTGTCGTCCATGGACAGCATGTAGAAACCGTCCACCGCTACGTCGTGCGTGGCGGAGAGGAAAGCCGTCAGCAGAAAGCAAGCCATGGAGATCGGGAAGAAATGCGGGGTTTTCAGCGAAAGGGCGGAGAGCAACACCGCTCCCGCCATCAGGGCCTGCGTCCGGATAATCCAGCTGCGCTTGGTGGAATATATGTCTATCAGAGGACCCCACAGCATCTTTATTACCCAGGGCAGGTAGAGCCAGCTGGTCCAGAAGGCTATCATGGTATTGGACACACCCAGCTTCTTGTAGATGATGACGGCCAGGACGTTGACTATCATGTAAGGCAGCCCTTCGGCAAAGTAGGTCGTAGGAACGTAAGCCCAGGGACTGCGGTTTTCAGCTTTGGGAATCATATTCTCTCTGTTTCTGTGTTTTATCTTTTTCACGCAAATATTGTAGAAGACAAACCCGACAAGGGTGTGTCGCGATGGTTTTGGGATAAAAAACCCCTGTAATGGAACGCTTCTTTGCACTGACAGTTGCTTCGGTATTGCTATAACATCAGGCTATTTTACGGCCAGGCGGCTTTCAATGATCCATCTGGTGAACGGGAAACTGCCGGTGAATGCCGGGCTTACGGCGTTTAGGATGTGCGTGCCGGCCTTGTCTCCCTCCGCCACAAAATCCTGAACCGGTTCCAGCGTTTTTGTGTTCAGCAACTGCGCCCGTATTCCTGGCCTCCTCCATTCGGTGAAACCGGCGGTTATGCGGTCGCGGGACAAGAGGTATAGCCGGACCTAAAAGCTGCGCAGCTTCGCGCCCATGTCCGAAATGTGTTTCTGGATTTTCCGGATGGTTTCAGCCGCGCCATGGTTTTTCACAAAATCCCTGGCCAATTCTTCCGCCGCTTCCGGCAGGCTCTCTCCGAGTTCCCTGCAAACGCCGATAACGGCCTTCCCGGCAACCTCCGCGTCGTCGGCGAAGCGTTCCCAGTGCCTCTTCATTATCCATTCAGGCCTGTTCTCGCCGCCGATTTTCATGGCCAGTTTCCCTGTCAACTCCGGGTAAATAACCGTGGACAGCAGGTCGTAGAAGGGAGCAAGCCGCGCCTGGCCTTTTGGAAACAGTATTGAAATATTTTTAGCGTGCGCGTCGCAATTCCCTGCCAGATAATTAAACACCACCCAGCGCAAAAGGCTGCGCCTGTCCGGTAGCGGCTCCACGCTGTATTCGGCTGCCAGGGCGAAACAATCCTTAAGGTCCGGCCCCCCTTCGGTCTCGTACTTCTGGTCGTAACCATAGCCCAATGCCTGGCAAAAGTCCTCCTGATGGATTCGTGCAGGGAAACCTCCCGCTCCGGGTTCGCGGTCGTAGCGCTCTACCAGGCAGCAGGGGCGCTTGCCTTCCAAGACGACGACTTTGGGCACGGAAAGGCCGCATTTCTCCGCAAGCAGCATGCAGAAGGTTTCATTCTCAACCGTATCTTTAAACTCCGGGATTTTCGGTTTGAGTATATGCGAGCTTGAATACCCGCCCTGGGGCAAATAAACCCTGCCGTCTTTCATATAGACGGGAAGCTTGTTTTGCGCGCCCGCCAGCGATAACCGCATACCCTCCTTCGCCGTTAAAAGCGGGCGGCGGGGCATTTCTTCTATCATCCTGTCCAGCTCCTGGGAAGAAAGCGGCTGATAGCTGCCTTTCGTTTCGGGAGCGCGGCCTTCGGGCAGCAAAGAGAGCGCCCCGGCGCATTCCCCGCCCAACTCTTCCAGAAGCTTAAAATCGTTTTTTTCGGAAACGCCCAGCCTCCTAGCTATAAGTTCGCGAATGCGCGACTCCGGCAACAGGTTTGAAAAAAAAGGTTTTGAAACGTTGTCCGGGAATGGTTCAGTGCGTAACGGCAAGCGCAAAGATAGTGGATGGGCGCCGGCGCCGGCAAGCCAGGCATGCTCATACCGGAAAACGAAGTTCCTTTTTTCATCCAGCCACAAACGACCCGCCAAGCCGGTCCCCCAATAGACATTAAGCGAATCAGCCATTGTCCAGACCCTTTTTCCGAAGTATAACCAGCAGGCCGAAATTCTTGAGGACATGCAGCGCTTTCCCAAGATGAAGAGTGGGCTTTCCGTTCTCCAGGTCGGACAAGAAACGGGTTCCGACTTTGCACATTGCCGCAGCATCTATCTGGGTTAGTTTAGCCGCCTTACGGAGTTGCCTTACAATTTCCCCTATTTCGGCAGGACCTTTTACCACGGCCCGCCCCGGAAATGGTTTTATCTCTTTTTTAATCTTTGCCATAATATTCCCGCTCGGTAAAGATTATCTCCAAATCGGCTACAAAAATCACATTATTACCGAACGGTAATAGTATAGCAGAAATCTCCGAAAAGTCAATAGATATTCCCATTCAGGAATATTCCCTGTTGAGTCTAACCCCGTTACAGGGGGGCCATAGGGGACGTTGCGTCTTTCAGTAAGTTCCTCCCTTAACTACACTACGTCCCCTGTTTCCCACCGCTAGGCGTATAGCAGCGCCGTGAACTGGTTCCAGGCGGTGAAGCTCTTGACATACCGGTTGGCGTCAAGGGCCTCGACCTGTTTATCAAAGTGATCTCGGGGGATAAGTGTTAAAAGCTGCTGCATGATTGTGTTATAATGAGACATAGGGAATTCTTCGTCGGTAAATTTCTTTTTTGGCAAGAATAATTTTACCATAACGGAGGATTCCCTCAAATTTTAACCGGACAGATGCGGAAAACCATATGTCTTTACGGAGGAACGATATGGCGGATACATCGGATGAAGCTCTAGTGATGCCGGAGCCGCTGGAGGGTGGATTAATAAACACGCTTAACAGCATGGGGACTATGACTCCCTCTCCGGACGTCTTTTCCCGCAACTTTATCGAATTCGCCCCGAAGGCACTAGGGCGCAGCCTTGACATAGGCGCAGCTTACGGTGTGGCCACCCTGCCTGCGCTGCGCAACGGTGCTTCTGTCATCGCCAACGATATAGATGAAAGGCATCTTAAAATGCTTCTCAGCCGCGCGCCGCAGGAGCACAGGGGCAGCTTGGAACTGGTTGTGGGAGAGTTTCCGGAGAAACTCAATTTCCCGGACGGCAGTCTGGGCGCGGTGCTTATCTGCCGCGTTATGCATTTCTTCGACGGCCCGCGCATAGAACGCGCGGCCACGAAAGTGATGCGCTGGCTGGCTCCACGGGGGAAAGTCTTTGTGGTGGGAGAAACACCGTATATCGGCACCGCCCGAGCCTTCTTCCCGACCTATGAGGCCAGGCTGAAGGCAGGGGACCCATGGCCGGGAGTGGTGGAGAATGCGGTCACTTATGATCCTAAAAGGGCCTCCCTGTTGCCAAAACTATTCCACTTGTTAGACGAACGCACACTACGGCGCGTCTTTACCGCCGCCGGCTTCGAGATAGAGCAGCTCGAGATGTTCGCCCGCCCCGATTATCCCACCGATATACAGTTGGACGGCAGGGAGAGCGTGGGACTGATAGCCGTAAAGAAATGAAACGTTTCTATTTGCTTCCGGTGCTTGCCTCTGGCCTGCTTTTCTATTTAGCGGCTCCAGGTGCGCTTTGTGCCGTCGCGCCCGCAGCCGGACTTGCGCTTGAAAGCGGGAGTTCGGTTTACCCTGTCCGGAATGTGCAGCTGATAGTAGACCCCCAAAAGACCCTCTCGATATATGATCTCCGCCGCCTTGAGACGCTGGGAAAGGCGCCGTGGAGACGGGCCGAAAAATTGAACTTCGGCTATTCTCAGGCCCGGTACTGGCTGAAGGTAGAGATAGTTAATGTCTCGGCCGCCGAGCAGGACTGGGTGTTGGAGTTCGGCTATCCCATGATACAGGTGTTACATGTACACCGCTTCGACGACGCGGCGGAGGCGGCCTCGTGGAGCACCGGACGGCTGGTTCCGTTTGGTAGCCGACCTATTTGCCTACCGCAATTTTCTGTTCAACTTTTCGTCCCAGAAAAGTTCATTATTTTCCGACGTAAAATCAGTGTTTATCTCTCCGGAACTTCAGTTTAACGGTGTCCGATGACGGCAAAGGTATTCCGCCGGAAATCCTGAAGAAGCTCGGCCAGCGCGGCGAAACCCACGGCAAAGCCGGCGGATCGGGCCTCGGATTGTTCCATGCCATGTCCACGGTCGAAAGATGGGGCGGCAGTCTGGCAATTACGTCAGCGGCGGGTAAAGAAACCGCCGTTACAATAACCCTGCCCAAAGCCGAAGCCCCCGCCTACTTCGTTGGAGAACTTAAGCTCGCTCCCGACCGCCCGGTCGTAGTGCTCGACGACGACCCCGGCGTCCACCAAGTATGGCGCGGCCGGTTCGAATCCGCCCGCCTCAAAGAGCACAACATTGAGATATTCCATTTCAGCGAACCGGAGCAGATGCGCTCCTGGGTAAAAGCTGAACCGGCAAAAGCGGAAAACACAATCTACCTTTTAGACTATGAACTTTCTGGATTTAAAGAAACCGGCCTGAGCCTAGCCGAAGAACTCGCTCTCTGCCCCCGTACCATCCTTGTCTCAAGCCGCTGCGAAGAGCCACGGATAATCTCGGAATGCGCCCGCCTTGGCGTCCGGATTATTCCCAAAGGCCTTGCCGGCTTCGTCCCCATCTTAATAAGTTCCACTGCCGCGGCCGCACAGGCGGTCCTGCTGGACGACGATACCATCGCATCTGTATAGGGGGGGCTATAGGGGACGCAGGGGCCATAGGCCATAGGGGACGTTGCGTCTTTCAGTAACTTATTATTTGTGTTATTTTTTTGTACGTTTTCAGTAAGTTCCTCCCTTAACTACACTACGTCCCCTGTTCCCCACATTTATTATCCGCGTCGTAGTGCAATCCATCCCAGTAAAGTTCCGTGCCGTCCGGCACGTTATGTTCAGCCATTTGTCCAACAGTTTTTATGAACGCACTTTTCGTCGTAGCGATCATCGCATGGTGATTTTATTTCGGCAGGGTACCCCACAGGCACAAGAGAAAGCGGCATTACATGTTCCGGAAGCTTGAATAATTTGCTTAATCCCTTAACCCGATCGGCTACCGGATATACTCCAAGCCAGACTGCTCCAAGCCCCATATTGGACGCGGCAAGAAGCAAGTTTTCAGTGGCCGCTGAGCAATCCTGATCCCAGTGCCCGTGTTTTTGTTTTTGCATATTGCCGCATATCATAATGGCGGCCGGCGCTTGTGTTATCTTTTTGTAATCGGGATGCAGCGACGGTATTGCATTAAAAAGTTTGCGGTCTGTTATAATTATAAACTCCCACGGACGTTGATCTCCCGCCGAAGGCGCCGCCATAGCCGCCCGTAAAAGCTCCGTAATCTGGTCTTCATTCACCGGTTCGGAAGTAAATTTGCGTATGCTGCGCCGTTTATATATGAAATCGTCCTGTGCCATAATATACGCTCCTGTTTATGCAGGGAAGCAAGTCAATAGAACACATTATACTTATTTGAGTGTCGTAACAGTGCACACCGCACACGTTTTCCCTCTTCCCGCTTTTCCCTACCTGAGAGGTGGCTTTCGTTGAGGACATTGCCTCAGTGATGTCTATCGGCGCAGTGCTTAACGGCAATTGCGATAAAAGCGGAGTATCTTGACTATTCTAAGGTTATACTTTATAATAGCCATATGTTCAGACAAAGAGTAATCTCAGATTGCATCAAACAAACCTCTGCCAGTTTCCCCGTGGTCATGCTTACGGGCGCCAGACAAACCGGCAAGACGACCCTGCTCAGACATATTGAGCCCCATAGGACATTTGTATCCCTGGACGATCCGGATATGAGACGCCTAGCTAAAGAAGACCCTGCCCAATTCATTGAAAGATTCCCCCCGCCGGTATTTATTGACGAATTTCAGTATGCACCGCAGATTCTTCCCCACATAAAAATGGCTGTGGACACCAAAACCACCCGCCTGCGCAAGGCCGCCGGCATGTATTGGCTTTCCGGGTCACAAAAGTTCGCGCTGATGAAAGGCGTGCAGGAGTCACTGGCCGGAAGAGTCGCTATTCTCAACCTAGCGGGATTCAGCCTGGGTGAAACGGCTGGGGCCGCGCAGGGATTCCCCAAGGAACCGTTTCTTGAGGTTTTTAATCCACGTTTTACCGCAAACCGTACGCTTAACGACCTTTTCAAAATAATTCTCAAAGGAGATAAGCCCGAATTGTGGTCCGGCAAGAAGCTTCCCGCCGGTTTATTCTACTCGTCATATATACAGACCTATCTTGAGCGTGATGTCAGGGGCCAGTTGGGAATAAGGGATCTGGGAACCTTTGATAAATTCATGCGGCTGCTGGCGGGAAGAATGGGGCAGCTTCTGAATATGGCCGGAATTTCCTCCGAAATAGGAGTCAGCATCCCTACTGTCAAGGAATGGCTCACGGTTCTGGAAAGGAGCGACCAGATAATGCTGCTTCAGCCTTATTTCGGGAACATAAACAAACGACTGATTAAAACTCCTAAAGTTTATTTTCTGGATACGGGCCTAGCCGCGCATCTTGTGAAATGGGCGGATCCACGAACGACGCTGGCCGGGCCCATGGCGGGACAGTTATTTGAAAACTGGGTAATATCGGAAATAGTTAAAAGTTGTCGTTTTCGGGGCATTGAGCCGGACATCTATTTCTGGCGCACCAAAGAGGGCGAGGAATTCGACTTGGCCTACGAAAAAGGGAGTAAACTCCATTTAGCCGAAATCAAACTAAGTTCTTCCGTGGAACGCATTCTTCCGGGTTATGTAAAAGCGGCAAAAAAGCTTGGAAACAAGCTTGGAAGCTTCCGGTTGATATGCGCGTCAAAAAACAACTATCGCTATCCGGATGCCGAAGTAGTTTCCGCATGGAGCATCCGGTAACTCAAGCTTAACGTTTTGCTGCCGGGTAGTCCCCGCGACTTTTCTGGATGTAATTCGTCTTGTTTTTTTAACCATATATCATCCATGCAAAAACTAGGCAGGTGTGCAACATAATTGCGCCTTGGATTGATGTTGCTTGATTCTTCTTCGAGCCATTTCACAATATTCAGGGGAAATGTCTATTCCGCTATACATGCAGAAATTGCTGCTGTCCCTGAACCCATAAAGGGATCTAGCAGATATTTTTCAATAATCCATCTGGTAAACGGGAAACTGCCGGTGAACGCCGGGCTTACGGCGTTGAGAATATGGGTGCTGGCTTTGTCGCCCTCCACCACAAAATCCTGGACCAGTTCCAGGGTTTTGGTATTCAGGAGTTGCGCCCGTATTCCGGGCCTGGTCCATTCATTGAACCCGCCGGCATCGATCTCCTTGACCAGTTTCAGTCCCAGCCCCACAAAGAAAGGTTTGTAATACTTCCGTATCTCTTCCCAGGCCAGGCTCCTGAAACCGAAAGAGTTTGTAAGGAAAAGCATGCCTTCATAGGCCGCCGTCTCCAACAGCTCAGCCGGCTTGAAATTATCAAGACCTTCATAATTCTCGCGCCAGAAAGCCGGAATAGCCGTCGGCCCGAGTTTAACGCGGCCGTCTACGGCAACAGTGTAATGGATGCCCAGGAAAGGGTTTTTAAGATTCGGGACCGGGTATACGTTAACTTTAAGCGGCGCCGCCGCGCCGGAGTATTTTAAGTATATCCCCTTGAACGGAATTATTGCGTAATTCTTTGAAAAGCCGAAATCCCTGGCGATCTTATCAGCGTAAAGCCCGGCGGCATTGATAATGCGTTCGGCCCGGATAAGGCGGCCCCTGGCAGTTCTAACAGTATTCTCCCCTGCAAGTTTCTTGTACCCCTCTCCGAATAAAATCCCGCGTGCAGCACACCGCTGTTCCGGCCGCTGCTGTGACGGGCTGTATCTGGCTCTTTTTCCAGCAGCAGGATTTTTTTGCCGGGCCCTTTTTCCTGAAGCTGCAAGGCAAGAGTAAGCCCTATTATGCCTGCGCCTATTATAAGATAATCGGTTTTTTCAGTTTGCATCTCCGCCGAGCTCCTCTTCCAGCTTCCTTCTCTCGTAGATCTGTCTGTAAAGTCCGTCAAGGGCCATCAGTTCCCTATGCGCGCCCTTTTCGGCCAGCCGGCCCTCGTCCATGGTCAGTATTAAGTCGGCGTATTCTATTGTTTTTATGCGGTGCGTTACTATAAGACAGATTGCGTCAGGCAGTTCTTCCCTGAAGGCTTTCCAGAAATGTTCTTCGGTCTGGGCATCCATCGCGCTGGTGGCGTCATCCAGGAGCAGCAGGTCGGGTCGGACAAGTATGGCCCGGGCTATGGCTATGCGCTGTTTCTGGCCGCCGGAAAGCGCGAAGCCGCGCGTTCCCACAGGGGTCTCAAGCCCTTTGGACAGCCTGGCTATATCATGGTTAAGCTGTGAAACCGTTACGGCTTTTTCCAGCGCGTCCTCTGGCAGGTTCTCTCTCCCCAGAGTGATATTATTCTTAACCGTGTCGGTAAGTATGAAGGGCTCCTGGGTTACCAGCCCCATGCGGCCGCGGAGCGCTTCCGGGGTGAAGGCCCTGATATCCATTCCGTTGACGCGGACCGCCCCTGCTGAAAATTCCGAAAGGCGCGTCAGCAGCGAGATAAGGCTGGTTTTGCCGGAACCTATCCTGCCCACTACTGCCACCAGCTGGCCGCGGCCGGCTCCAAAGGTTATTTTCTTCAGTAGCAGCGTATCTTCCTTATCCGTTTTTACGGAAACGTCGGTGGCCTCTATTTTTTCTATGCGGACCGGCGGCGGGAGCGGGACGCGGGGGTTCTTTACGGCGCTTTTTGCCTGGAGCAGTTCGTCCACGCGTTTTATTGAGGCGCCGGCCCTGATGCCGGCCACAAAGAACTGGCTTATATCCATCAGCGGCATCATAATCATGCCCGAATAGAAATAAAAAGCTATCAAATCTCCCAGCGTGGCGCCGCCTTTTATCACCATCAGGCCGCCGGCCAGATACAACATGGCCACCGAAACGAAATTGGCGTAATGGAAGAAGTACGAGAAAATAATGTCCAGGCGCGCCGATGATATCTCCGCCTCCTTCTGTCCCTCGGCTCTGGCGGCGAAGAACGCGCTTTGCGCGCCTTCCTTGGCGTTGGCCTTTATCAGTTTTATGCCGGTAAAGCATGTTTCAAGGAAGTCGTAGATGAAGGTTATGCTTTTTTGCAGCGTGTCGTAACGTCGGTCCAGCTTTTTGCCGGTCTTAATGGAAACGGCCAGTATGAAAGGCGCAGGCAGCAGCACCCAGAAGGTGAGCCAGGGGTTGAGGATTACCATCATTGTCACGGCGGCTATGAGCGTAAAACCGGACTGGATGAACCGGAACACGCCGGAACAGGAGAACCAGGAGATCTTGCGCGAGATGTCGTCTATCATCCGCGTAACTAAATCTCCGGTAGTGAAGCGGTGGAAGAAATTCTGGTCCAGCCTGATTATGTGCTCAAAGACTTCCTTGCGGAACTCCCATTCCAGGCGCATATTCATGTAGGCGCGGTTGCGCTGCGCCACCACGCTTACCAGCGTGTTGGCCACGCCCACGCCCAGTATAAGGCAGATATTGCGGTGCAGGTACTCGCGGGTTATTTCTCCGTTAAGGCCGTTTATTATCTGCTTTATCAGATACGGGTACACGGCGCTTAATACAGCGCCGGCCAGTCCCAGCAGTATTATGGCGAACATGCGGTACTTATGCCTCCGCCAGTAGGGGAAAAGCCACTTCAAGGTGAAGATCATGCGGCCTTCTCCCCGAATTGGAGTTTGTAATACCTGGAATAGATGCCGCCCTTTTCCAGCAATTGCCCGTGCGTGCCGCTTTCCTTTATCTCCCCCCCGGAGAGCAGCAGGATATTGTCGGCGTTAAGTATTGTGGAGAGCCGGTGGGCTATCACTATCATCGTCTTCTGTTTTAGCAGGCGCTGCATGGCGGTGTTTATAAGGCGTTCGGTGTGGGGGTCTATATGGGAGGTCGCCTCGTCCAGCACCAGCGCCTCCTGGTTAAGCGTCATCGCGCGTACCAGCGAGATCACCTGCTTCTCTCCGGCGGAGAGATTAACGCCCTTTTCCACTATCTGTTTGTCCAGGCTGTGGTGTTTGAAAAAAGTTTCCAGGCCGACGGTTCTTATGGCGTCGTGCACCATCGAGTCCGGTATAGACTCGTCCATCAATTTGAGGTTCTGCATTATCGTGCCAGGAAAAAGATAGATGTCCTGGTGTACCAGCCCGATGGCTGTGCGCAGGGAATTAAGACTTATGTCCGAAAGATCAACGCCGTCTATAAATATTTTCCCCTTCTGCGCAGCGTAGAACCGGAATAAAAGGTTGGTGACAGTGGTCTTTCCCCCGCCGGTTTCCCCCACGATGGCCAGGCTTTTTCCCTTGGGCAGCCTGAAGGAGACGTTCTTCAGCGCCCAAGGGGCGTTGTCGGCGTAGCGCATCCAGACATTCCTGAACTCTATGCCTTCGCGTATGGAATGTATATAGCGCGGCTGGGATACGTTCACTATCGCGGGCTTGCGCTCCAGTATCCGGTGTATGCGGTGTCCGGCGGCGAAGGAGCGCTGTATAATGCTTATGTGCTCGGACAGCCTGAAGACCGGCTCAAACAGCTTCTCTATGTAGAGTATGAACATCACAAGCGTACCTATGCTTATCCTGTGGTCTATGGCCCAGCCGCCGCCCACCCCCAGGATTATGGCTATGGAAACGGGACTTAGGAGTATGATGCTGAGGTAGAAAATTATTACCATGAATTCGCCGCGCAACTCCGCGTTGAATTTTTTCTTGTTTATGGCGTCCAGCCTGTTTGCGATTATCCCCTCCCTGTTGAAGACCTGCAGCAGGGCTATGGCGTTTATGTGCTCCGTTAGAAACCCGGAGATCTCGCTTGCCAGTTTCCGTACGGTCACGAACAGCGTGGAACTTTTCCTGAGGAAGATGAAGCTGACGGCGAAGACAAACGGGAACACCGACGAGAGCATCAGCGTCAGGCGCGGACTGAAGTAGAACATCACACCGAAGGTGACGATGAACATCAGCATATCGCGGAAGATGGTGACGGTGGTTTCCGTGAAAAGTTCGTAGAGGCTGCTGGTGTCCGCCTGTACACGGGCGGTGAGGCGCCCGACAGGATACTCGGCGTAGAAGGGAAGATCCAACGCCAGCATGTGGGCGAGCATCCGCTTTTTCAGGCCGGTCACTATCTGCTGGCCCGTCTTTATCAGGTTCATCTGTAGCAGGTAGTTGAAACCCAGAAAAAGCAGGGAGTTGAGGAACAGCGCGCCTACGACTATTGCCAGCAGACGGATGTTTTTGGCAGGGATGACGGCATCTATTATGTGCTTGGCGAGAATGGGCGAAAGCAGGCTCAGGGCGCTGGAGAGCAGCAGCCAGGCGAAAGCCGCCACGAACCCCCGCCTCTCCGGCATTATCAGCCCGGACAGCAGGCGGAAGGTGGCTTTATAGTTTATTTTCTCTTTCGGGTCCTGTCCGTCGTCGCCGTGCTCGTGGTGCATACTGTTCTGTTTATATTCGTAACTGCTCAGGCAGGTAGAATTCAGGAGTCAGAATTCAGAATGGCGGAACCTTCTTGTCGCCGACATTCTCATTCTGACTCCTGACTGCTGACTTCCGGTTGCCTAGTACACTGTATATTTAATTCTCAATAGGCTTTCTCCATGCTAACGAGCTATTAAAAATAAGCTTGACAGTGTACTAGGCAGTTATTTATCTTCTATTTTACTTCAGCGCCGCGCTGCAGGGCTTTGACGTTAAGCTCGATTACTTCCGGCTTTAGTTTTTTGTACACCCTGGGCAGGGCCCTGGCTATGGCATCTATGGACATGACGCCTGTGGCCGCCGCGAAGGCCCCGATGGCCACCATGTTCATTACCTTGCCGTTGCCAAGTTCCCCCGCTATCGCATTGCAAGGGACATAAAGCGCCTTTATGTCCGTGCGGGTAGCCCTGGAGTTTACCAGCGAACTGTTTATTATCAGCAGGCCGCCCGGCTTTACCATGGACTCAAACTTGGCCAGGGAAGGTTCGTTGAGCACTATAGCGGTGTCGGGCGTGGAAACTACCGGCGTGGAAACCTCATCGGAAGCGACCACTACGGAGCAGTTGGCGGTGCCGCCGCGCATCTCGGCGCCGTAAGAGGGAAAGAAGCTGACCTCCTTCCCTTCCATCATGCCGGCTTGGGCCAGCAACACACCGGCGGATATAACTCCCTGTCCGCCGAAACCCGATATCCTTATGCCTTGGTACATAGATAAAGCCTCCGTAATGGCGGTATAGAATTCAGGATATTCTCCCCTCTGCCCCGTCCTTATACACTCCCAGCGGGAATACCGGAAGCATCCCTTCGGCCACGAACTTTACGGCTTCCGAAGGATTGTCCAACCTGGTGCCCCAGTTGGTCGGGCACATGGAAAGAATTTCAACCATGGAAAAACCCTTGCCATCCAGCTGATTCTGGAAGGCTCTCCTTATGGCGGTCTTGGTTTTTATCACTCCCGGAACGTTGTGCACGGTGGTGCGCTCAAGGTAAGCGGCGCCGGCAATAGCGGCCAGCAGTTCGCACATCTTTATGGGATAGCCGGACTGCCCGGCGTTGCGGCCTTCCACGCAGGTGGTGGCCTTCTGGCCTATCAGCGTGGTCGGGGCCATCTGGCCGCCGGTCATGCCGTATATGGCATTATTCACGAAGATCACCGTAATGTTTTCCGCGCGTATGGCCGCATGCACTATTTCAGCCATGCCTATGGAGGCCAAATCTCCATCGCCCTGGTAGGAAAATACGATGGTATCCGGCTTAACGCGCTTTATGCCGGTGGCCTCTGCCGGGCCGCGCCCGTGAGGGCCCTGTATCATGTCGCAGTTGAAGTAAGCGTCGGCGAATACGGAACACCCTACCGGCGCGATGCCTATGGTACGCTTGCGGATATCAAGCTCGTCCATCACTTCGGCCATAACGCGGTGCACGATGCCGTGGCCGCAGCCGGGACAGTAGTGCATGGGAACATCCAGCAGGGACTCGGGTCTTTTATTTTGCAACTGCATATTCTTTGGCCCCCTTTTTTACGATGTTCTCAATGGTAGCGCACACTTCTTCGGCGGTAATAAGCGAGCCTCCGGGCTTTGAATGCAGATAAACCCCGGCTGCCCCGTTGAGGGAGAGGCGCACATCATCTACCATCTGCCCCAGGCTCATTTCCACCGCCAGGAACTTCTTTATTCTGCCTGAAAGTTCCGCCAGACGTTTTTTTGGATAGGGCCAAAGCGTTATAGGCCTGAAAAGACCCGCTTTCATTCCCTTCCCGCGGGCCATCTTCATTGCAGCCGCTGAAACTCTGGCCGAAATGCCGTAGGCCACTATGGCGAGTTCGGCATCGTCAAGCATCTTTTCCTCGTAGAGGATTTCGTTTTCCTCAATTTGCCTGTAGCGCTTCACCCTTTCCAGCACCGTTTTTTCAAGACAGTCGTCACTTATGTAGAGGGATTTTATTACGCGCTTTTCACGGCCGTTGTTTACGCCGAGCGCCCAGGCGGGTTCTGTAAGCGTTCTGAGGTCTATTTCCGGACGGGTGAATTCTACCGGCTCCATCATCTGGCCTATTATGCCGTCGGCGAGTATCATGGAGGGAACGCGGTACTTGAAAGCTACTTCAAAGCACTTGTGCGGAAAGTTCCCCATTTCGGTGACGCTGTCCGGGGCCATCACGAAGGTGCGGTAATCGCCGTGGCCGCCGCCGCGGGTGGCCTGCCAGTAGTCGCCCTGGGCGCCGGCTATGTTGCCGAGGCCGGGTCCCCCGCGCATAATATTGCCTATCAAGACGGGCAGATCCGCGCCGGCGCAGTAGGAGATGCCTTCTTGCTTGAGGCTTATGCCGGGGCTGGAAGAAGAGGTCATGCAGCGCGCTCCGGTGGCGGCTGCGCCGTAAACCATGTTAATGGCCGCAATTTCGGACTCGGCTTGCACGAAAGCCCCGCCTGCCTGCGGCAGGCGCCAGGACATGTATTCCGGGATCTCGTTCTGCGGGGTTATGGGATAACCGGCGAAGAACCGGCAGCCGGCGCGCACCGCGCCTTCGGCCAGCGCTTCGTTACCTTTCATTAATTTTCTCTCAGCCATAAATCATTCCTCCCTACTTATAGACATTCACGGCCAGATCGGGACAGATGCGTACGCAACTCAGGCACGCTATGCAGCACCCTTCCCTGGAGTCCCTGGCCGGATAATAACCGGTCTTGGAAAATTTATCGGATCTTTCAATGCACTTTTTCGGGCAGACCGTTATGCACAGGTAGCAGCCTTTACACTTGTTTACGTCTACTTCCATCTTCGGCATAGAACCTCCGTGATGATTTTGGCCGTCTGCTGTAACTCAGGCAGCCAGGAGTCAGAATTCAAGAGTTAGAACGAGGATGCCGACGATGAGAAAGGCTCCACCATCCTAAATTCTGACTCTTGAATTCTGTCTACCTGAGCAGTTACAAAAGTATATCAAAAAACCGGACTTTTATTTCCGACATTCCGGTAATTGTGAAATGGTCGGGATAGTCCAGGAGCCTGAGCGGGATAGAGGTATAGCAAAGCCAATTGCGGTACCGGCTTAAAAGCCGGTTTGGTGCGCATACCAGCATGGAAAAGTGATTTTATCCGGAAAAAGTGGAACTGAGCGGCAAAAATATCGGGAGAGTAAAAATAAAATCCGATTTCGCGGCGTAGGGGACTCGCGGCGTAGGGG
>CAZYFL010000022.1:0-7972 GCA_964646805.1 uncultured Elusimicrobiaceae bacterium
GAAGCGCCCCCAAGGGGATTCGAACCCCTGATCTCTGCCTTGAAAGGGCAGCGTCCTAACCGCTAGACGATGGGGGCGCAAGAATTTTTTACCTGGCCGTCTGACTGGTATCTGCATGCTGGCAGGCAGATAGTTCCTGAACACGGCGCAGGGACAACCTCGTAACCCAAAAGCTCACGTAAGGCGGAAGTCTCGTCGAAACATTTTTCATCGTTCTGGTGAAACCTTTGACGTTACTTCTGGATTCCGGCTTTCGCCGGAATGACGACTTGGGTTTATGTGAGCTTTTGGGCTCGTAAGAAACTGGCTTTATAACCGGCCTTTATTTTGTAAAATAACAGTTTATCAATTGCGGCCGCCCGATGTAAAGGTAAATTTGCGTTGCGGGGTGATTATGACGGATATCAGCAACACTCCAGCGCCGGAAGAAAACAAGCCGGACACTGTCCAGCCGGAAGGCGGGCTCCGCGCGGAGTTGGCGCGCGTCCGTGGCAGGAATAAAACCCTTAGGGTTGTGACTGCGGTCCTTTTATCCCTGTTTATAATTATCGCCGCTCTCGGTATCCTCGTCTACCGCAAGATTTCGGCCACAATTGCCCCTTTCCAGCAGGTTTTCCATGCCTTCCCGCCGCCTGCGGCCGGCTACCAGTCGGAGAACAAGACGCTCCCTATGCGGGGCGTTTACAGTTCAACCTCCATGCCCGCCTCCACGCTGGGCCTCTTTACGGGGGGGATGCCGGGCGGCTTTGCGGAAGAAAACTTCAATCCTGAACAGGGCGAGCAGCTTCTTAAAGCCATCAACAAGTACGCCGACAGACCCATAGTGAAGGAATTCCTAGCCGACCTCAGGAAAAACCCGGAAATAGCCGCAGCCTTTTCCTCCGGTAAAGGCGTCAACCCCGTGGTATTTATGGCCGCGATGCAGAACGCCAGGGGCATGGACAAGATGATGATTAAATACGCCACCCGCCCGGCATTTCTGAAGCTCCTTACGGAGGTCATGCGCGACCCCTACCTGAAACCTTTTATGAGAAACATGCCTGCGGGCATGGGCATGATGCCCCCCGGTATGCCGCAAGGCGCGGCCATATCTGTCCCCACCGGCCCTCAGTCGCGCGCCTCCCGGCTCACGGCTGAGTACGGCGACGGCGAAGTGACTTTTGACCCGTCAGTTATAAGCGGCCCGGCTAAACCGGCCCGTGCTCCCTCCAGAAAAGCCCCGCCTCCGGTTGACAGCGGCCGATAATATAGGTTTAATATACGGATATGCGGTTAAAAGCCCTCGCGCGTCTCTTCAAGAACGCCGCCAAGCCTGTAAGCGTGTTTATTATCCCCCATAACGGCATGTCGTCGCTGCGCTTCAACCTGCCTGTGCTGTTAGTGCTTGTTTTCGGCGTAACATGGACAGGCATGACCATTTGGGCCGGCTATATAGCGGGCCGCCATTTCGATTACTATGTCACCAAGGCGGACAATAAGATACTTCGCACCAAGATGGCCTATGTTTCCGAGCAGGTTGAAAAGGGCATGACCTATCTGGAGATGACCAAGCGCACAGACAACCAGTTGCGCAAGGTGTTGGGCATGGACCCGGGCGCTCTTGAGCGGGAGCAGGGGCTCGGCGGCCCCCAGGAGTCTGACCTGAAGGATTTCCGCAAGCTGCTCAGCGTTAAGGCTTCGGAGATAAAAGAGTCCACCCTCAACAATTCCATACAGAGAATGCAGGAGGAGTCGCGTAAGCGTCTCGCCAGCTATACCGAAATAACTCTTTACCTCACGGACCGGCACAATGGTGCGCGTGCCACCCCGTCCATCTGGCCGGCCGATGGTCGCGTAACCTCCAATTTCGGCTATCGCATCGCTCCCCTGCGCCTTGCCAGCGAATACCATGGAGGCATAGACATAGCCAACGACGCCGGTACGCCTATTTACGCGGCGGCCGACGGTGTTATACGGCATTCCGGCTGGGCCCAGGGCTACGGCATGTGCGCGGTGGTTGACCACGGCTTCGGCTATTCAACACTTTACGGACATATGAGCGAGATACTGGCCAGGGAAGGTACGCCGGTCAGGCGCGGCCAGGTGATAGGCCGCATGGGATCCACTGGAACCTCCACCGGCAACCATCTGCATTACGAGGTCTGGACCGGCGGCCTACCGCGTAATCCCATGAAGTTTCTGCAGGTTGGGGGGAAGCGCGTCGGCAATTTCGCCGGTCTTTTTGATGATATTTTCGGCGGGCTTTAACAACGATCAGGTAAAGGTGCGGGTAGAGTGAACCTCAGTTTACATCGGATTGTTGTTCAGGAGGATGTATGTCGCTTTTTAAGAACACCAATATAAGTTTTGAGGCCAAGAACGGCGATACCGTTATAGGCAGCGAGGCCTATTTCCAGGGTACGCTGACGGCCAAAGGTTCGCTGCGCATAGACGGGCGCGTAGACGGTTCCATCGTGGACGCCAAGATCGTCACCGTGGGCAAGTCCGGCAAAATAAAGGGCGATATTTCCTGTGAAATCTGCTATGTCTGCGGCGAGGTAAATGGCAATGTTACCGCGCTTGACCATATAGAGGCGCTTGTCGGTTCGCGCGTGGACGGCGACCTGCGCTCGCCGCGCATAATGCTGGAAGAAGGCGCGCTGTTCAACGGCAACTGCTCTATGGACAACAATGCCTCTAAAGGCGCGGAGCGGCAGCCCCAGCAACAGGCCAAAACTTCAAAGGCAGAGGCCAGACAGTAATGATTTCTTTCTTCACCAGGTACAAGAGGCTGATATTCGCGATAGTGGTGGTTATCTTTATCGGTTCTATTTTTTTCGTCAGCGGCAATGTGTTTACCAGCTCTTCCATGGACGCGGTAGCCGAAGTGGGCGGTTCCAAAATCCCGTATCAGCGGTTCCTTACCCAGGTTAACCGGATGCTATCCAATGTTAAGGATTCGGGCGCCGAGATCAACGAGGCGGTTTCCAGGAATGTAAAGCAGGAAGTCTTCCGCGAGATGATAATAGAGGAGCTGCTGAGCCGGCAGGGCGCGAAAATGGGCATGCGGGTCCCTGACTTTGAGGTGGCAGTGGAAGTGCAGAACACCCCGCAGTTCCAGGAGAACGGCGCCTTCAGCCCGCGCGCTTATTACCAGACTATTTTCAACGAGTTCCAGCTGTCCCCCTCCGACTACGAGGCCTGGCGCAAAAAGGCCCGGCTGGCCGCCAAATTCAAGCAGTTCATCTACACCAGCGTAAAGGTGACCCCCGAAGAAGCGAAGGCCTATTACCTGGCCAGAAACAAGGAACTGAAGAATTTTGAAAAAGAGCGCGCCGGATATGCCGAGGAACTCGCCCGCGATAAATTCGCCAACATCACCAATTATCTGTTGCGCCAGCTTATCACTCAACAGGAAGTGAAGGACTATCTGAAACTACGCGAACAGGGGCGCTGAACCCCCGATGTAAAAATCCTTTCCGGCATTATGCGGCCCACACTTACCAGCAGCTTCTTCCTGATTCTTCTGCAAATTACCGGCTCCTGTTTTGCCGCCAACCCCGACGCAGGGAAATTTTACGCTTCAGGGGACCTTAAAAAACAGGAGTTTGCGCTCACATTTGACGACGGACCAGGCTATATCACCGAAGACCTGCTTAAACTGCTTGAAGAGCGCGGGGTAAAGGCCACTTTTTTTATGCTAGGCTCCGCCGCGCGCGCCTACCCGGAGCGGGCGGGGAAAGTTCAGGCGGCCGGCCACCTTGTGGCTAACCATACGGACACTCATAAGAACTGGTTCAAAACAGGCAGTGCGGCGGACAGGGAAAGTGTGCTGGAAAAAGAACTTGAGAGAGCGGGCGCCGCTATAAAAAAAGCCACAGGCTCCCGTCCCGTAATCTTGCGCATGCCAAACGGCTACGACAAACCCTGGGTGCGTCAGGCGGCGGCGAGACTGGGTTATACGCTCGTTAACTGGACCTACGGCAGCGACTGGACAAAGCTTTCCGAAGAGGAGATGACGGCGGAATACCTTAAAGCGCTCAAGCCCGGCGCAATCCTGCTTATGCACGACGGCGGGGGGAAAGTTAAGGAGAAAAATTTGCGCATAACAGGGGCCGTGCTTCTGGAGGCCGGAAAGAAAGGCCTCAAGCCCGTCCGTCTGGACGAGCTGCTCGGAATAGAGGATAAGCGTTAAATTTTGTAACTACACAGGTAGCCAGAAGCCAGAATCCAGAAGCCAGAATTCAGAATAATCTGCAACTTCTTACTCCTGACTACTGAATTCTGGCTACTGTCTACCTGAGTAGTTACGTTAAATTTTAGAATAGGTTATGGATGCGGGGAGCGACAGCCGGGCAAGTGGCGGAATTGGTAGACGCGCAGGTCTCAAAAACCTGTGATCTCAACGATCGTGAGGGTTCGATTCCCTCCTTGCCCAGGTTTAAGTGTAAGGGATGCTTATGCGGGTCGGTTCCGGCTTGGGTTTCCATCGGAATTCCGTCTCCTGCAGTTCCACCGCTATCTGCGTTATTTCCTTGATTATACAGGTCACCGGGATCGAGAAGATTACGCCCCAGATTCCGCCTATCTCGGCGCCGGCCATCAGCGCCAGCAGTATTACGGCCGGATTAAGGTCCACGGCTTTCTTCATTATGTAGGGCTGCAGAAACCAGTCGTCAAAAAAACGTATGCCGGTGAAAAACGCCAGCAGCTTTATTATCGGCATTATGGCGCCGAACTGCAGATACGACACTATAGACGAAAGCACCGCCCCGACGATGGCTCCCAGGTACGGCACCAGGCTCGAGATGCCTATCAGTATCGCTATCACGGCGGCGTAGTTCAGGTTCAGCAACAACAGGCCGCCGAAGGCTATCAGGAAAATCACGAAGGCTTCCGTCAGTATGCCGCGCAGGTAATTGCCCAGCGATCCGTCTATGCGCGAGGCGATGTGCAGGATTATCTCGGCGTGGCGCGCCGGCAGGTGGTCCAGGAGATAGTCAATTATGCCTGAGCCGCCTACCAGCATGAAGAAGGTGATGAACGGCACTATAAAGAGCAACGTCAGCATCGGCAGCAGCGAAAGTATAAATTGCGGCGCCAGTCCCAGCAGATGGTCCAGTTTCTGTTCCATGCGCAACGAGACTAGGAAGGGGTAGTTCTTAACCAGCCTGGCGTTCAGGTTCGTCACAAACTGCTGCATGCGCTCCGCATAGGCGGGCCAGGACTGTTGCAGCGATTCCAGTTCAAAAGAAAGAAAGTGCAGGAGCAGGTAGACAACTGTAAAAACCAGCGCCCCGGCGCCTAGGTAAAGGCCGGCCACCGCGTAGGAGCGCTTTATCCCGCGCACCTCAAAGTACTTTATAATCGGGCTGAGGATGTAGGCCAGCGCCGCGCTCAGTATGAAGGGAAAAATGGCTCCCTTGGCCAGCGCCGCAAAATATACCAGCGCCAACCCTATAAAGGCCGGCAACAGGAACTGGGTATAGTTCTTTTGAGTATTTCCGTTGGACATAAAAAGATTATTCAGCTTGCCAAGTGGAGGTCTGCCTGCCCTCTTACGGCTTCTCTATGATCGCCCTCAGACGGGCGGACAGGATCTTAGCCAGCTGCGCGGCTATGACTACGCCTATATTCGGGCGCGCGAAAAGCAACGATTCCAGCTTTATTTTGAACAGCATGAAAACTCTGGCCTCCTCGGTGGCGTACGCGGTGGCTGTGCGCGGCATCTCCTCAAGCAGAGCCATCTCGCCGAAGAACTCACCCGGATGCACCTCGGCTATCACCACGCTCTTCTGCGTGGCCGGGTCCAGGCGGGAAAGGGCTATCCTGCCGGAGAACACAATGAAAAGCGCGCGGCCTATGTCGCCCTGGGCGAAGAGCGTCTCGCCCTTCAGGTAGGTGCGCTCCTGCAGGTTTTCCAGCACATGGATCAGCTGGCGCTTTTTTATTCCCTCAAAAAGCTTTATGCCTTTGAGGAAACTGAGCCTGGAGAGTATCTCCTCGTCGTAAATGCGGCCTATAATATTGAGAAGTTTCATTTATTCCCTCGAAAAAAGCCCGTAAACGGTCCGGGCTATTTTGAACCAGCCGTTGCTGACCGCGCCGGAGACGGATTTTACCGCGCCAATAACTGGGTCAAGAGCGGTCAGCTTTCCGTCGGCGTTCAGCGCCAGATATTCCACGGCCCTGGCGGTATGCCGCACCTGTTGCAGCGTAAGCACGGCCTGTACCACCAGCGCCACAAAAGCCAGCGTCACAATGATCGCGCAGACAATAAGTATTATGTTTTCCATTTTTATCCTCTATTCAATATCCTCCGCTCCAACACCTTCACCCGGGCCACCAGCACGTCGCTGTTGAAAGGCTTGGGCAGGTAGTCGTCGGCGCCTCTGTCATACCCCTGCACCTGGTCCTCGGCGAAGGCCCGGATGGTGAGCAACAGCACCGGCATCCCTTTGAATTTTTCGTCCGCCCGGATGCGTCCCAGAAGTTCTATGCCGTCCATTTCCGGCATATTTATATCCAACACGGCCAGTTCAGCTCCGTTGGTTTGCAGGCTTTCCCAGGCCAGGCGCCCATTTTCGTGGGCCGAAACTTCGTAGCCGGCGCCGGTCAAAATTTCAGTCACCAGCGACCTGAAAGTGCTGTCGTCATCCGCAATAAGTATTTTCATGAATTCCCCGTGTCTTTGCCTTTTTGCCCCTTTGCCGTTTCCCGCCCCTCCGCGTCTTCCCTCCTGTAAGTATAGCCCGCGCCGTAGACCGTTTTTATGTTCCTGCCGCAGCGTCCCAGTTTATGGCGGAGCGATTCCACATGTTTGTCTATGGTTTCAACGTTTACCTGGCCGGATTTTTCCCGCCATATTTCTTCCATCAGCGATTTCCTGGAGACAATCTGTCCCTCATTGCACAGGAGGGAGAAAAAAATATCAAATTCTTTCGGCGTAAGGTTGGTCAGCGTTTTATCTTTCCCTGAGCCAGTGCCCAGCCTCACGGTCATTTTTATCCTGTCTATTTCAATGTCCCCGTTCCGGGAAGCCGCCACGGTTCTTGCAAGGTTTAAACTCGGCAGAAGGCGTCTTATATGGGCTTTTGTCTTGGAAAACAGCACCTTTTCGTCTATATCGCTCATGATGAAATCGTCGGCCCCGCTTTCAAGGAACGCGGAGATTTGTGAATTGTTCGTTTTGTCCGGCTTGCTGAAGACTATGACAGATATGTTTTTTCTTCCGCAGAGGAATGATTTCAGGTCTTCGGGCGTGGCTAAACCTGCCGCTGATATCTCCACAAAGGCAAGGCCCCACACCCCCTGCGGGACCTGGCCGACGGCTGAAAGGTTCCCGAATGATTTGACGGCAAGGCATTCTCTTGAGAACAACCTGTACCACTTGTCCGAGATCTCCCTGTCAGGCGTGATTAGCCATAGGCAAAATGTGATCATAAATCAGGTAAGGGGCTCTTTTCGCCTTTGCCCCCTGTCCGCTCACCTGTAACAATCATTGTATAACAATGGTCCTCTGCTTTCCAAATATTTTGTAACTACTCAGGTAGCCAGAAGTCAGAATTCAGGAGCCAGAATGAGACCGCCGGCAACGAGAAAGTTTCCGCCATTCTGAATTCTGACTCCTGAATTCTGACTACCTGAGCAGTTACAATATTTTTATATATGCGCCGCCTGCCGGCAGGCAGGCAGCGGGGCCGATGGCCGGCGAGCTGCCAAATTTCGTTTTTCCTTCGGGATTAGAAGACGGCCGGCCGCTATACTATCAATGCTTACCGTTAATATTAATATATGCCGACAAATACGACCGAGAAAAAACCGCTTTCCCATCCCTGCTTTGTAGCGACCGCATCGCTGCATTTGTTTATAGCGTTTTTCGTGTTCTTTTGTCCTGCCGGCGCCGGCGCGGTGGGAACGGGCGGTTATGATATTGAAGGTTCAGTGGTTGACAACGGCGGCGGGCAGCAGCTCTCGGGCGGCGGGTATTCCT
>CAZYFL010000022.1:7982-15616 GCA_964646805.1 uncultured Elusimicrobiaceae bacterium
CTCCCGATTTGCCGCGACGAGGCCTGTCTCGATCGCGGCGCCATAGCCCAGGTTTCCCTGCCGGAAAACATCGGGAACCTTTTCGGAGGGGATTATGTAAACCGCGCGGGTTTTTACAACCCGCCGCATTTCACTTTCCAGAAAGGGCTTGTCGCATCCCTCGGCACAACCTCGGGAGACGTGCGCCTGACGCTGCCCCGCGACTCAGTGGACAAAGACCGCTTTGATATCACCATAAACTCCGACCCGCTGGCCCGGCCCGCAGCCGTTAACCCTGAAAAAATAAACGAGGCCACCGGCAAAATAATCCACAACGGCGGCCCCTGGTCGCAGTTGTCGGCCGGCAGCCTGAATGAAACGGTTATTTTTGACGAGCAGGATTTTTATACAAAACCCCTGGCAAAACGTGGAACGCTGACCATGGTTTACAAAGACGCGGACAATGACGACATCCTGGACGGTTCAAACCCTCCGGTCCGCGTTGGCACGATCAACGCCTGGACGCTGGATGAAAGCGTTAACTCCTGGGTGCGTTTAAACGACGCGGGGGCGAATACGGCTGACAGAACCGTAAGCGTTTATTTCGGCGCGTCAGGGGTTTACGCCATGTTCGGCGCCCTGGCCGACTCCGTGCGGGATGTTAAAGCCTACCCCGTGCCTTTCAGGCCTTACGGCTCTCAGGCGGGAAACGGGGCGGGGCAGACCGGCACGGAGGGGCAGGGCATAACGTTTGACAACGTTCCCCAGGCGGGCAATGTAGAGATATACACTCTTGACGGCCGGTTGGTAAAAAAACTTGCCATCCCGGACAATCTTATCATCTCAAAGGTCAATTGGGATGTTAAAACCGCCTCCGGCCGGCGCGCGGCCAGCGGCGTTTATATCTGGCGCGTGGTTTCCGGCTCCAATGTGAAGACCGGAAAACTGATGGTGATTTGGTGAGCGCAGAAGTCAGAAGTTGTCCGGCTGCGTTCCAGGATTCGTTGATAGTCGGTGAAAACAAAGAGGAGGAAGTATGAACATGAAAAAAATAGTACTGGCGCTGGCAACGGTGTTTGCGCTGTCGTTAACGTCCGCTGTTTACGCGAACAACGGCACCGAGTTCGGCATTGAGGACGACCTCACCGTGCTCGGCAACACGGGGACACAGGGGGATCCGGATGTGGAGATAAAAGGTTTCTCCGTATTCGGTTCCACCAACGTCGCTTCGGTAAACATCACACCCGCAGCCGGCAATGTTATCTTTAACGGCCAGGTACAGGTGTCAAGCGGCATGTATGTGATAGGAGGGTCAACATTCGCAACCGGCGCTTACTTCGCGGGTATAAGCAGTTTCACCGCCGGGCCCGGATCGATATACATCAGCGGCGGCCTCGCGGACCAGGTGCTTAAAAAAGTAGCAGGCGGCGCAATGGTCTGGAGTAATGATCAAGGAGGAGTGTCAGGAACCGGCATAGTGGATTATCTGCCTCTCTGGAGAACAAGCGCGGACCTTGGCAATTCCAGAGTCTACCAGACCCAGGTGAGCGGAAGCACCCATGTCTATGTGGCCGCCGACATCCACCTGAGCAGCAGCGTTTATTTCGGGAACGGCTCCGTCATATCCACATTCACTGAGGCAGGCACGCTGAGTATGACCGGCGGCGGGGATATTATCCTGACAGGCGCAGGCGCTCAGGTTACTCTCCCGAACCTTCCCGGCGCTGCATCCGACGCGGCTAACAAGCAGTATGTTGACAACCAGGTCAGCGGGAGCGGCCCCTGGACCAGGGATAATGCGATCGGCGCGGTAAAACTGAGTACTGTAACAGATAATGTGGGAGTGGGTATCGCTGCGCCGCTTGCCAGGCTTCATGTCTCAAGCAACAATGCATCGGCAAGCGATTATCTGTTCATTGTCTCAAGCGGTCCCCTGTCCGGGAACAACCGGTTCGCAATTCAGGCGGATGGAACAGCAAACCTATCTGGCACATTGACTGTAACCACCAACCTTGCCGTGAATGGAAATGCCGTGCTGGGCAACGCGCTTACCGACACCCATGCCATAAACAGGGCTGTTGACCCCGACGTGGCGCTCTCGGTAGACAGCGATGGAACTGCCAGCAGTGGCAAGTACGCGGCCAAGTTCTATTCTGGCGGCTCGCTGGCGGCCTGGATAAAGAAGAAGTAAATACGGCAGGCGCGGGGAAAGGCATAGGCGGTTAGCTCCTGCCTTAGCCTGCGATCTTTGCCGTGCGTCCGTCCGCTTGTTCCAGCGGGCGGAAAGGGAGCCGGGTATATGAGGCCGACAGGGAGTAATAAGTTCATTAAACTTATTACGGGGCGCGTTATAAGGCGCTTAAGGGCGCCGTGCCTTGCCGTTCCCTTGTTGCTCCTTATATATACCAGCCTCTCGGCCGGTCCTCCTCAAAAATTCACCTACCAGGGAAACCTGAGGCAGTCCGGCTTTCTGGTCAATGGCTCGCGGAGTATGGTGTTCAACATCTACTCCTCCTCTAACGCCATAACCCCACTGTGGACAAGCGCTCCTTATAGCGTCCAGGTATCTACCGGCGTTTTCAGGGCGGCGCTTGAACCTGCGGGCATAGACTGGGAAGCCGGAAGCCTCTGGCTTGAACTGGAGGTGGAGGGAACGAAGCTCTCTCCGAGAGAGGAAATAACCTCGGTTCCTTTCGCGATAAACGCCTCACTCCATTCGGGCAAGAAATATACCACATCGCTAAGCCCTCCGACGGCGCCCGCTACGGGAGACCTGTGGATGGACACTTCCTTCATTACGCTGAAGTTCTGGAACGGTTCGTCATGGGTGTCCACGGCCGGTTCAGGCGCGCCTCATGCGGTAACTCACGCTGAGGGCGGCGCCGACCCCCTCACAAGCTTGGGCGCTTATTCGGCCACGGGCGACATCACCATGGAAGCGGGAACGGCCATTTCGGCCGGTTCCGGCAGCCAGGGGGTGCTCGTCTCCACCAGCCTGATAGTTTCCGGGATACTGAATCCACAGTCCGATCTCTCTGCGGGCGGCCCGGGGTACTCGGTCGCCTTCGCTTCAGCGGTGAGCGCGGGCTGGTTCTACGGAAACGCTTCGGGGCTGGCCGGGATAAACGCCTCAAACATAACCCTGGGACTGCTTTCCGGCTCAAGGATAGGCAATGTAATAGTATCCACTCACATAGTTGACGGCAGTATCCTGGGCCAGGATATAGCGGCAGATTCCATTTTAACGGCTCATATTCTGAACGGTTCGGTCACCAGGGCGAAACTGGCCCAGGACGGCTGTGCCCTGAATGAGATATTAAAATGGAACGGAACACAGTGGACCTGCTCTGACCTGTCCGGAATGTTGGAAATTGATCCACACTCAATACATCTCCAGGACACTCTGCAGACCGGGGCCACTTTCTATGTTTCCTCCGGAACCGCGAACTACTTCAATGTAGGCAGTTCATTGGAGGTAAACGGGACCGCCAGGATACGGGGAAGCCCGGCGACCGAAGGTATCTTCGTGAACAGCCAGGGAAAAGTGGGCGTGGGAACATTGAGCGCTTCAAACAACCTCTCGGTCTCCGGCAATATGGGCGTGGGCGCGGGCTATACGGGAGAGAACGCTCCCGTCAACGGAGCGATAATAGAAGGAAATGTCGGGATTGGCACGCCAAGTCCGGCCGCGAAAATTGAAGTCGCGGGAGGGACAAGTTCGGGCGATTATATAATGATATTCAAATCGGGCAGCAGTGTTTCGGCCTGGCTGAGGAAGAAGTAGAGGCATTCAATCAGGAGCGTTCTCATTCGTTTTTTCTTCGGGATTAAACGGCTTTCTGCGCTTACAATATATATACATATATGAGAAGCGCGAAGAGCAAAAAAATTAATATATTTCCGATTGCGGCCCTCCTGGCTGCGATCGGAATTTTTTCCGCGCTTTCCGCTTTCGCCGGTCAGCCCGGCGCCTCCTCGGCCTCCTTTCTGAAATTCGCCCCAAGTCCGCGCGGTACCGGCATGGGCGAGGCATACACCTCGATCAGCCAGGACGCTTACGCCGCCTGGTGGAATCCGGCGGGGCTTGCAAGCGTAGAGACTCCGGAAGTCTGCGCCACCTACAATGCCTCTTTTGAAGCCGTCAGCCAGCAGTATGTTTCTTTCGCTTTCCCGCTGCGTTACGGCTCAACGCTGGGTTTTAACGTCACCCGCATGAGCGTAACGCCTTTTCAGGGCTATGACGCCGTGGGCTATAAAACAAAGCAGGTGGACTCCGTGGACGCGGCTTTTGGCGCGGCTTACGCCCGCACACTGTTAAAAGACGAAATTGAACGCCCGGTTTTTAGTATCGGGGCGAATCTTAAGAGCATTTCGGAACGCCTAGATAATGCATCGGCAAACACCTTCGCCCTTGACCTGGGCGCGGTTTACTACCTGCGCCCCGCGCATTACTGGATGAGCAAAACCCCGGCGCAGGAATTCGCCTTCGGGCTGTCGGTCAAGAACCTGGGGCCTGGCCTGAAATTTGACAGGCTTTCCTTCCCCCTGCCGCTGAGTTCCACCCTTGGCGCTTCATGGACCTCCCATCCCTGGGGCGCGCACACGCTTACGCTGGCCCTTGACCAGACAATAGCGAACGACGAAAAATATACCGTCAACCTGGGCGCGGAATATTTCATGTTCCAGCTTCTGTCTTTCAGGGCCGGCTACAAGAGCGGCCAGGCCATGGGTTCAGGCGTAAGGGCCGGGGTGGGTTTCCGCCTCTCGTTTATGGATCTGGACTATTCCCTGTCGCCTTTCGGCGATCTGGGGTCTGCGCATAAGCTTGGTGCGACCATGCGCTTTGGCCAGTCCAAAGCCCGCCAGCCGCTCTCCGGCGCGACGGCAAGGGTTGAAAAAGCCAGGCTGATGGCGCCCAAAGAAAAAATAGAACAACTTGGGAATTTTGCCAATGACTATCTGGAACTCGCGAAAAAAAACCTTAAGGCCAACGAGTATATGGATGCCGTTGATAACATGAGCCTGGCCTTCAATCTTTCGCCCGAGCTTAAGGGCGGACCCTGGGGCGAAATCCATAAACGGCTCTCGCAACTCGGCGGGAAACTGCGTCTGCGCGAAACGCCCGGCCGCGGGCAGGCCTTGCGCAAGGATACCGAACAGGCCAGGGTCGGGGCCGGGGCCATAAACGCTTATATTGAGGGACACGATCTGAAAGCCTTCCTGCTTGCCCACGCCGCCCTCGGCGCTGACTTAAAGGGCGACGCGCTATTTGAGGAATTGCTTAATACGCTTGCCGTCCTTGCCAAAGATAAGGTCAGGCAGTTGGAAATTCTGCCGCTGGCCGCCCTGGTCAAGGAAAAGCTCAAGAAATCGGCCGTGGCTTTCTACGCGCGGAAATTTGATGCGGCGGCTATGGAATGCGAAGAGGTCACGCTCCTTGACGGGCAGAACCCGCTGGCCTGGACGCGGCTTGGCTCCGCCTATTACATGCTGGGCGACAGGGAGAAGGCCAAAAACGCCTACTCTAAAGCCCTTGAGCTGAGCCCGGACGACCCTGTGATAAAACGGTTTGTGAGCGAGCAGGGGTGGAAATAACATGGAATTTATAGCTATCGTGGTTGTGCCGCTGTTGCTGCTGATGGCGGGGGCCGGTATTCTGGTGGTTTCACAGGTTTCAGGCTTTATGCAATCCAGTTCTCTTAATCAGCGCCAGCATTTTTCAAACATGATAATCCAGCAGTACATGGTACAGATCGGCATGGCCCAGACCCAGGTATTCCAGCGTTCAAGGCAGCTTGAGTCGTTGTCGTCCAAACTCGCCCTGTCCAACCAGGAACTGGGCCGCCTTAACGAGATGAAAACCAAGTTTCTGTCCATGGTGGTGCACGATGTGCGCACGCCGCTGGCTTCCATAAGGGGGTTCAGCGAACTGCTGATGAAGAGAGAGGCAGGCGAGCGCGAGAAGCAATATCTCAAAAATATAATGGGCTCAACCGACCAGTTGGGGCGGCTTATTGCCGATCTTACGGATCTGGCCATGATAGAGGCGGGGAAGCTTAAAATGGAAAAAGCCGTTTTTGATTTTTCTTATGTGGCGCGCGATATCCTGCCGGGTATTTCCATCAACGCGCAGAAACGCGGGGTGGAACTGGTTGCACATCCGCTTCCCGAGGGGCTGATGATAAACGGCGACCGCTTCAGGCTCTCGCAGGTGCTTATGAACCTTTTGAACAACGCCGTAAAATTCACGCCGCCGGGCAAGCGCGTAGAACTGACTATGCGCGCCGAGGGACTGGGGGCGGCCGCGTATATTAAGGACGCCGGCATAGGCATCCATATGAGCGAGATTAAGCTGATCTTTGAGAAATTTTACCAGGCTAAACACCAGAAGGACGAAAAACTGCGCAGGCAGGGCTGGGGACTGGGCCTTTCCATCGCGAACGAGATAATAAAGGGACATAAGGGCGAAATAGCGGCCACAAGCCCCGGCCTGGGCAGGGGTTCAACCTTTTATTTCCGCGTTCCGGCAAATAGCAGGTAGAGGTAAAGTCTTATTTCCGCCCTGAGCCCGTGCCTGCTGTAATAAAGATATAATCTTTCCGAAACAACCGCCATGTACAATTAAAAGATCGATTTTTGCGGGTTATGTTAACCTGAAAGTTGCAGTTGGAGTGGTATAATCGTCGGGGGTGGACGGATATTTTTGTTCCGTCTTTCCGGCGGAGGCCGGAATCCAGGTCTCGTAGGAATCTGGACACCGGCTTTCGCCGGTGAGACGAGCCAACTGAAACTTTCATATTACCAGGTTAAGGAGAAGGAAAACTATGGATTTTGGCACCATACTGGGTCTGATAGCCTTTGCGGCGCTTATTTTCGGGGGTATAGTTACCAACCAGATCACAGCTTCACTGGTTAATATGCATGGTTTTCTTGTAGTGTTCGGCGGCACTTTCGTGGCTATGTTTATAAACACGCCTTTCCAGTACTTGGTGAAATCAATACTGGAAATAAAGCCGCTGATGCTTGATGACGAAGCGGCGCACATGCATAGGGCGGTATCCATGCTGGTGACTTTGGCGGAGCAATGCCGCATGAAGGGTTTTTCCGCGCTTAAGGACGCGGACAGGACTGTGGCTTACGGTTTTCTCGCAAGAGTGGCGGATGCCGCGCTTGAATACAACGATTCAAATTTTGTCAAGCAGGTTATAGAACAGGAGATTAACCAGGCCGCCGACGAGACGAACGAAATAGCCAATGTTTACAGGACCATGGGCATTCTCTCCCCCATGTTCGGCCTGCTCGGCACGCTGATGGGCATAATCGGCGTTTTAAGGCAGCTTTCCGACCCTGAGGGGGTGGGCCCGGCCATGGCCGTGGCTATAACCTCGGCTTTCTACGGTATTTTATTCTCCAACATGATCTGCGTGCCGATAGCCGGCAAGATACGGGCGCGTATCTGGCTGAGGGTCAAGCTGAAGTCCATGATCCTTGAGGGCATCCTTGAAATCATGAGGGGCAGCGTCCCGCTGGTGGTGGAAAGGCGCCTGCAGTCGTATCTTCTGTAGGGGAAAGGCACAGGCGAGGCAGAGATACGGATTTATGGTAACTACTCAGGTAGACAGAATTCAGAATTCAGGAGTCAGAATGAAGATGTT
>CAZYFL010000023.1:0-2920 GCA_964646805.1 uncultured Elusimicrobiaceae bacterium
TCGCGGGCTATTCTGAATTCTGACTCCTGAATTCTGGCTACCTGTGTAGTTACAGAAAAAAAATGAAATCTCCCATAAGCCGGCTGGCAGGCGCGGTGCAGGAATCCCCCACTCTGGCCCTTAATGAAAAAGCTGCGCTCCTTAAAGAGAGGAGAGAAGCTGTCATACACCTGGGCAGCGGGGAGCCTAAGACAAAAACACCCATAGATGCCATACTCGCGGCCGCCGGCAAGCTCACCTCCGCCGAGATTAAGTACACGCCTACGGACGGCATCCCTTCGCTTAAGAAAGCGATTGTGCGCTATACCGAGGAAAATTACGACAAGCGCGTCGGCGCGGAAAACGTGATGGTTGCCTCCGGCGCGAAGGCCGCGATTTACTCGCTTTTCGTTTCAATACTTGACCCGCAGGACGAGGTCATCATCCTTGCGCCTTACTGGGTGAGCTACCCTGAAATGGTCAGGCTTTGCTGTGCGAAGCCGGTGATAGTAACACCCGGGGACGGCAGATTCGAGCCAAACCTTGAAGAGATAATGGAAGCGACGGGCTCCGCCACGAAGGCTATAGTCGTAAACAGCCCCAACAATCCCTCCGGCGTGGTTTACTCAGAGCATCTCATCAAGGGCCTGGTGGAATTCTGCGATAAAAACGGAATCTACCTTATAATGGACGATATCTACCACAAACTGATATTTGACGGCATGAAGCCCGTTTCCTGCTATAAGTATTCCAAGAATAATTCCGATTCTTCACGGCTGGTGGTCATTAACGGCGTGTCCAAGCTTTACGCCATGACCGGGTTCCGGATAGGCTGGGCGGTGGCGAACGCCAGGTTGATAGCGGTTATGACCAATGTCCAGGCCCAGACTACGTCCTGCCCGTCCTCGCTGTTGCAGGCGGCGGCGGTGGGCGCGCTGAACGGAATACAGAGTTATGTTGAAAGCCTCAAGAGCACGCTGGAAAATAACCGCAACGTTATGATACGCGAACTGAAGTCCATAAACGGCGTGAAGGTAATAAAGCCGCAGGGGACTTTTTACTGTCTGCCGGATTTCCGCGCTTACTCCAAAGATTCCGTGGCTTTGTCAGGGAAGCTCCTTGAACGGGCCCTTGTTGTAACGGTTCCCGGCAAAGAGTTCGGCATGGAGGGGCATCTGCGCCTGAGCTACTGCGGAAGCATGAAGGAAACCATTGAGGGCGCCCAGAGAATAAGATGGGCGTTGGACCCGGATTCCCCCAGGGAAATTTATATCGGCGACAGGAAGTGCGTGAGGGATTGGAAATGAACGACTATCTCGGCATTAAAACCCCCGCCAGCAAAGAAGCGAAGGCTCTGAAAAGCGAATATGGCCTGCAGAACCACGGTTTGACCAACCTCGGCGCCGAATACTGGAATCTTTCCGTGCCTGCTCTGTACGAGGAAGCTGTTTTCAGGCGGGAGGGCCGGATAGGCCATATGGGCCCTTTTGTGGTTAATACCGGAAAATATACGGCGCGCTCGGCGAACGATAAATTTGTGGTAAAAGGCGGGGAAAGCGAGGGCCGCGTCTGGTGGAGCGAATATAACCGCCCCTTCAATTCCGACAAGTTCAACGCGCTGTTCAACCGCCTGCAGGGCTATCTAGAGGGCAGAGACGTTTTTGTGCAGGACCTGTACGCGGGCGCCGACAAGAACCACAGGCTGCCTGTCAGGGTGGTCACGGAATATGCGTGGCACAGCCTTTTCTCAAAGACAATGTTCATAGAGCCGGAAACGCACGACGAACTCCGGAAATTTGCGCCCGAATTCACGATAATCTGCGCGCCGGGCTTCAAGGCCATGCCGGAAATAGACATGACCCGGTCAAACACCTTCATCGTAATCAACTTTGAGGCCAGGCTGGTGATTATCGGCAATACGGGTTATGCAGGGGAGATAAAGAAATCGGTTTTCACGGTGCTGAATTATCTCCTGCCGCTTGAAGGCGTGCTGTCCATGCATTGTTCGGCTAATATTGGTAAAAAAGGCGACACTGCGCTGTTTTTCGGTCTGTCGGGAACCGGTAAAACCACCCTCTCCGCCGATCCGTCCAGAAACCTCATCGGCGACGACCAGCACGGCTGGAGCGACGACGGGGTCTTTAATTTTGAGAACGGCTGCTACGCCAAGGTCATCAACCTTTCACCCAGGGCCGAACCCCAGATTTACGCGGCTGCCAGGCGCTTCGGCGCGGTGCTTGAAAACGTGGTTTTTGACCCGGTCACACGGCAACTGGACCTTGACGACGCTGCCATGACCGAAAATACGCGCGCGGCGTATCCCATAAGCTTTATAGACAACTCCGTGGAGTCTAAGCTGGGGGGGCATCCGGAGAACATAGTGATGCTCACCTGCGACGCCTTCGGCGTGATGCCGCCCATAGCGAGGCTGAGCGTGGAGCAGGCGATGTATCACTTTATCTCCGGCTACACAGCCAAAATAAGCGAAACGGAACTGGATATGCGCAAGGAGCCGGAGACCACTTTCAGCGCGTGTTTCGGCGCCCCGTTCATGGTGCATCACCCTGCCGTGTATTCGGAGCTTCTCAGGAAGAAGATTTTACGCTACGGCGCGAAATGCTGGCTGGTGAATACCGGCTGGACAGGCGGCCCCTACGGGGTGGGAAAGCGCATCAGCATAAAATACACCCGCGCCCTGCTGAACGCCGCCCTTGAGGGCGGGCTGGACAGGATTGAGTATGTAAAGGACCCTGTGTTCGGCTTTGACGTCCCCAAAAAATGCGCGGGCGTTCCCGACGAGATGCTGAATCCGGCCGGTTCCTGGGGCGACCGGAAACTTTATCTCTCCAGATATCGTCAGCTCGGTACGCTGTTCGTTGAGAATTTCAAGAAATTTCAATCCAACTGTCCCCCTGAAGTGGCGGCCGCAGGCCCGAAGGGC
>CAZYFL010000023.1:3020-15529 GCA_964646805.1 uncultured Elusimicrobiaceae bacterium
CAAGAAATTTCAATCCAACTGTCCCCCTGAAGTGGCGGCCGCAGGCCCGAAGGGCGGATAAAGGTACAGACCGAAAGCTGAAATTGCAGCCGAAACGGACTAATTGCTCAGGCCCCTATTTACCTTTACCTGCCTTTAACCCTTGACAATCTCATTGGAAAAATAGGTTAATATGTGTATCTTGGAAGTACAGCCTTAAGGAGGACGTAAAACAATGCCCGTTGCAAAAACAAACTCAAAGTTCATGGCCCCCGTTACCCCTAACGAAACTCTTGGCGAAGTAGTCGGCACGAAGCCGATTCCCCGCACGGAGATCGTTAAGAAATTGTGGGTCTACATAAAGAAGAACAACCTGCAGGACAAGAAGAACAAGCGCAACATCAACGCCGATGAGAAGCTTCTGAAGCTTTTCGCGGGTAAGAAATGGGTGACGATGTTTGACTTGGCCGCCATAATCAGCAAGAACATAAAGAAATAAGCCGGTTGTTATTCTTTAACGAACCCTTAACGCCGTCCGCTTCAAAAACGGGCGGCGTTTTTGTTAGTCCTTCCGCCGGTCCATAGTGTAATGGCTTTTGTTATCGGTCTTGGCGGCCTTTTTCAGTTCGGTTCCTATGTTGCTGACTTGCGCGAAGGATTGGAGCGGGCGGGTATGGTTGTGGACTATGCCTACTGAAATTGAAAGCAACGGGAATTTTTTTATATTGCCCTGCCTGTCGGTGGAAACTATGCAACCGCGCTCCCTGTCGGTCTTGTTGTAAAAAGAGGGGGAGATCCCGTCGAAGGCGCCGACTATGCGCCTGGCCAGCTCTTCCGACCCCCCGAAACCGGTCACCACTATGAAATCGTCCCCGCCGATGTGACCAATGAAATCCCTGGAGTTCTCGTTTTGTATAGTCAGTTTCACCAGCAGACTGGCGGTGGCTTTTATAACGCGGTCGCCGGACTCAAAGCCGTAGGCATCGTTATAGGCTTTGAAGTTGTCCAGGTCCAGGTAAAGCACCGCGAATTCCCCGCCCTTCTGTATTTCGCGCTCCACGCGCGCCTGTATGGAGGGGTTGCCGGGCAGCTTTGAAAGCGGATTAGTATCCAGCACCTGCTTGTTGCGCTTGAGTATCATGCGGATGCGGGCTATCAGTTCATCGGTGTCCACCGGTTTTTTGAGGTAATCGTCTATACCCATGCCAAGGCCCTTCAGTTTGGCGCTTTTATCTCCCAGGCCTGTGATTATAATTATCGGGATATGCGCTGATAACGGGTTGTTCTTCAGGTCCTGCGCCACCTCAAGGCCATTCCTGCGCGGCATATTGTTGTCCAGCACTATTATATCAGGGTTGGTCTCAAAAACTGCCGTCATGGCCTCCACCCCGTCGTTGGCCGTGACCACTTCAAAACCCGCGAGTTCCACCGTTTCCTTCATCAGCAGCAGCAGCTCGGTCTGGTCGTCCGCCAGCAGTACGCGAGGGCGGCTCGCCTTCTGCGGTTCGCCGTAAGCGCCGTCAGACGAGGTCTGCTCCTCTATAAGCCTTAAAAGCAGGTCGTCCGGTATCTCGCGCGCAAATATCTCCGGCAGGCCGGTAAGGATGCCGCGCTCCTGGTAATTTTCCAGGCGCAGGGCGCTGAGTATTATTATCGGTATCTCTGCGGTGTCGGCCGACTCCTGCATCTCTTCCATTATCGCAAAGCCGTCCTTGCCGGGCATCATTATATCCAGCAGCAACGCGTCAGGCTTTTCAGCGCGAAGGCGTTCCATAACCTGCAGAGAATCGGTTACCATCAGCGCCCGGTAGTTATTGGCCTCCAGGAACATTTTAAGAAGATCGGAAAATTCCGCGTCGTCGTCGGCCACCATTATAGTCTGCCGGCGCCGCTGCTGCGGCGCAATCTTATGCAGCAGGACCTTGAGAGCCTCGAAGTCCGCCGGCTTGGTGAGGTAGCCGCACACCCTGGGGGAGGGGCCGGTTACTATGCCGGTGGCCGGCGTCTGCGAGAAGATAATTATCCTCTGCTCCACGGTGAAAGGGTTTTTCCTGATCTCGCTGATGAAATCCAGTGTGTTGAAGGTCTGCAGCAGGATGTTGAGTATGACCAGGTCCGGCTTCCAGTTCTGCACGGCGGTTATTGCCTGCCGGTAATCAGTCACGGTCCGGGTACGATAGCCATGGCTTTCCAGGAAGGAGGACAGCGCGCGCGCGGCGGTTTCGTCGGTGTCCACAAGCAACAGCCTTTTACCTGGGCCTTCAGCCATAATAGTGATTTTAACATTTTTAGTAATTGCTCAGGTAGGCCAGAATCCAGAAGCCAGAATTCAGAATAATCTGCAACTTCTTACTCCTGACTACTGTCTACCTGAGTAATTACCATTTTTAAGTAATATAATTTCCTGAACGGTCTGCAATCATGCCGGATAAAGAGAATTATTGGAAATACGCCCAGATAGGGCTTGAACTGGCTGTGGCCGTGCTGCTGGGCTTCTGGGGCGGCTATTGGCTGGATAAAAAACTGGACTCCGCCCCCTGGCTTATGCTGGGCGGCGCGGCGGCCGGCATGGCCGGCGGGTTTTATCGGGTAATTGGGGAGCTTTTTTCTGAAAACGGGGGCGGCGGTGATAAATAGCGTCCCCGCAGGGATCCTTTCCGGCGCGGCCCTCGGGGTTTTGAGCGGCTGGGGTTCGCGGCTGGCCCTAAAAAAAACCCTTAACTCCGCCGATAAAATTTTCTATTCGGTTTTCACGGCGGGATTTTTCTGCCGCCTCACGCTGCTCCTCTCGGCTGTTTGCCTGCTCCGCCAGAAAAAATATATAATCATAATCTCGTTTATGGTTTCCTTTATCCTGACGCAGCTGGCTTTTGAGGCGTTCCCGCTGAAAAAAAATGGGATTAAAAGAAATTCTTGAGCACCACATCGTAGACCATATCTGGTTCTGGATAAACCTGGGCCCGCTCAGGCTCCCCGTTTCAAAGCACCTGCTGATGCTGGGCATAGCCTCGCTTATCCTGCTGGTCGTTTTCCCCCTTGTAATACGCAGCAGCTCCAGGGCGCTGGCTCCTTTCCGCTCCATGATAGAAATGATCGTGCTCTTCCTGCGCGACGAGGTCGTAGTTCCGAACCTCGGCCACAAAGGCGCGGCCTACATGGGCTATTTTTCCACGCTGTTCTTTTTCATACTTGCGCTGAATCTGCTGGGTCTGCTGCCTTATGGTTCTACGGCCACAGGGAACCTGGCCGTAACGGCGGGGCTCGCGCTTACCACTTTCGCGCTTATAAATTTCGCCGGCATAAGGGAGCAGGGGATTATAGGTTACTTCAGCCATATAGTACCCAGGGGCGTGCCGCTGTGGCTTTATCCGCTTCTTTTCCCTATAGAGCTGATAGGCATGCTCACTAAAACCTTCGCGCTCTCCATCCGTCTTTTCGCCAATATGATAGCGGGGCATATAGTGATACTGGCCTTTATAAGTTTTATTTTCATCTTCGGTTCGCTCAGTGCGGTAGTGGGGTTTGGTGTGGCTCCGATTTCCGTCGGCCTGGTGCTGTTCACCCTGCTGCTGGAGCTGTTCGTGGCCTTTCTGCAGGCCTATGTTTTTGTCTTTTTGACGGCGATATTTACCGGCGCGGCGATGCATCCGCACTAAGGTAAAAATACGGGAAGAGAGGAAGCGGGCTAAAAGCTGATTTTCGGTTTGATATTTTAACGGAGGTAGTACAAATGAACGACATGACATTCCTCGGATTGGGCTACATAGGCGCGGGTTTAGGCGCGGGTCTCGTGCTGATAGGCGCCGCCCTCGGCATAGGCAGATTGGCCGCCGCCGCTCTTGACGGCACCGCGCGCCAGCCGGAAGCCGGCCCGGCGCTACGCACCACGATGATCATCGCAGCGGCTCTTATAGAAGGACTTGCGTTCTTCGGGCTGGTCATCTGCCTGCTGGCCGTGATGAACTTCGCCATGCCCAAGGCGGAGGTTCCCGCGGGCAAGCAGATAGAAGCGCACAAATAAACACAGGTCACCATTGGCCGGCGGCCCAGCCAGGCCGATAACGGGTGACTTGGCAGGGTGGTGACCTTTCCAAACTGGCGACTGGAGTTATTTTATGGAAGCATTGATTAGGCCGGAATTCGGCCTGATGTTCTGGACGATAATCTGTTTTGCCCTTCTGGTGTTGCTGCTGTCCAGGACGGCCTGGCAACCGCTGATGAGCGCGGTCAATGAGCGCGAGCGCGCCATAAAGCATGACCGCAACTCCGCCGAAACCGCCCGCGCGGAGGCGGAGAAGCTTAAGGCCGAACTGGAAGCCGGTCTTTCCGAACTGAAAGCCGGGATAGGGCGCCGCATGGACGAGGCCAGGGCCGCGGCGGAAAAAGAAAAGGACGTAATCATAGAAGAGGCCCGCAAAAGCGCCGGCATAATAGTTGAGTCGTCCAGGCGGGAAATAGAGGCTCAGAAGGTTGAGGCCGCCCGCGAGCTCAGTACCAGGGTAGTCGAGCTTTCCATAATGGCCGCCGAGCATATATTGCTCAAACAACTTGACCATCGGGCCAATATGGAACTGTCCTCCCGCTACCTAGCCGGGCTTGAGAAAGAAAGGCCCGATCTGAAACTGGGAGCCGGTTAGGGCTCGTCAAGAAATAAGTGGCATGATTTGGAGGCTTGGATTTGAGCCGAGTCCAAGGCGCGACGAACGAGCATACCGGCGGTCTGTAAGTGAGGAGCAACGATGGAATCGGCCAAAGACGAGCATTCAAATCGTGTCAGTTATTTCTTGACGAGCCCTTAATGGATTCAAACGCCAAAATACTCGCCAAGCGCTACGCCAGGGCCTATATGGGCTTGGACGGCAAGGCGTACGGCGCGGCTTTGGAAACCGCGGCCCGGGCTAAGTTGAACGGGTTGCGCCAGGTTTTTGAGGCGGCTAGGCCGCACCTTAAAATACTTACGCATCCGGCCGTGAACAGCGGCGTAAAGCTGGAGGCGCTGGCGAAGATGCTCGGCGCGGACAGCTTCGGACCGGCCGTCGACTTCGCCGGCCTGCTTGTGAGGCAGGGGCGCTTCGGGCTTTTTGAAGAGATAATGAGGCAATGCCTGAGCCTGAACGATGTTTTTTGCGGTGTTACCCGTGCCGAGGTTTACAGCCGCTATCCGCTTTCCGAGGGGGAGCTTAAACGAATAAACGCGCTACTGACCGGGTCAGGGGGCAGGAAGATTATCCTGCGCGGCGTGATAGCCGAACATGTGCTGGGCGGATTTGAAATTAAAATAGGCGACACTTTGATAGATGCCACTGTGCGCGGCAGGCTGGATGCCCTGCGTTCAGCGCTGAAGAGCTGAAGTTTTCCGCGTTTCAGAGCTACAGTTACAAGGATCCTATGATACGACCGGAAGAAATCACAGAAATTATAAAAGGGCGGATTGAAAAATTCATCCCCGAGGCCCAGCTGTCCGAAACCGGGCAGGTGCTGCAGGTGGGCGACGGCATCTCCCGTATTTACGGCCTGAACAGCGCCGTGATAGGCGAGCTGATAGAGTTTGAGGGCGGCGTGTCCGGCATGGTGCTCAACATTGAGCGCGAAAATGTCGGCGCCGTCGTGCTGGGTTCGGACACCCTTATTAAAGAAGGCGACCGCGTGAAGCGCACCGGCCGTGTGATGGAAGTACCGGTCGGCCCCGAACTGATAGGCCGCGTGGTGGACGCGCTCGGCAACCCCATAGACGGCAGGGGCCCGCTGAACGCCAAAAAGAAGCGCCCCGTGGAAATAATAGCCCCCGGCGTGGTGGAGCGTCAGCCGGTCAAAGAACCGTTGCAGACCGGCCTGAAGGCCATAGACGCCATGATCCCCATAGGCCGCGGCCAGCGCGAGCTCATCATCGGCGACCGCCAGACCGGTAAAACTGCAGTGGCCCTGGATGCTATTATAAACCAGAAGAACGAGCCTGAAGAAAACCGTCCCCTTTGTATTTATGTTGCCATAGGTCAGAAGGAATCCACCGTGGCCCGCGTCGCGAAGATACTGGAAGAGAACGGCGCCATGGAGTACTCCGTAATAGTCTCGGCCTCCGCTTCCCAACCCGCTTCTATGCTGTACCTTGCGCCTTACACGGGTTGCGCTATAGGAGAGGAATTCATGTGGCAGGGTAAACACGCCCTGGTCATCTACGACGACCTTTCCAAGCATGCCCAGTCCTATCGTCAGATGTCTTTGCTGCTCAGGCGCCCGCCCGGCCGCGAAGCCTATCCCGGCGACGTGTTCTATCTCCACTCCAGGTTGTTGGAACGCGCCTGCAAAATGAATGAAAAGCACGGCGGCGGCTCGCTGACGGCCCTGCCGATAATAGAGACGCAGGCCAGCGACGTCACGGCCTATATACCGACCAATGTCATCTCCATTACCGACGGTCAGATATATCTGGAGTCCAGCCTTTTCCACGCCGGCATCAAGCCCGCTGTCAACGTGGGCATCTCGGTGTCCCGCGTGGGCGGCTCGGCCCAGATAAAGGCTATGCGGCAGGTGGCCGGCAGGCTGCGCCTTGATCTGGCCCAATACAACGAGCTGGCGGCTTTCGCGCAATTCGGTTCGGACCTGGACAAAGCCAGCATGGACATGTTAAAACGCGGCCAGCGCATGGTTGAATTGCTCAAGCAGGACCAGTACAGCCCCATGCCGGTGCAGGAGCAGGTGGCGACGCTGTTTGCCGGCGCCCGCGGCCACCTGGACGACGTGGAACTTGGCAAAGTCCGCGCGTTTGAGAGCGGCCTGATAAAGTTCCTGCGCGTCTCCTACGCAAACCTGCTCGCCGATATTACCGATAAGAAACAGTTGGATGCGGAACTGGAGAAGCGCCTGGCGGACGCTATAACGGATTTCAAGAAGAGCTTCCAGGGATGAAAAAATATCTTGTCACCGGCGGAGCGGGATTTATCGGCTCCAACCTGGCTTTCGCGCTTGAGGGCGAGCGGAAAGCGAAGGTTACGGTGCTTGATAATTTTTCCTCCGGTAATTATAAGAACCTCATCGGTTTCACCGGCGACGTCGTCGCCGATGATATACAATCCCAGGCCTGGTTTGATAAGGCCGGCCCTGTAGACGCCATTTTCCATGAGGCCGCCATAACCGACACTACCGTCCACGACCAGCGCAAAATGATGGAAGCGAACGTGGACGGCTTTCGCAATATTCTGGATTTCGCCCTGAAGTCCGGAGTGAAGCGCGTTGTTTACGCCTCCTCCGCCGGGGTCTACGGCAACGGCAAGTGTCCGATGCACGAGGGGCAGAGCCTGGCGCCCGAGAACGTGTACGGATTTTCCAAGGTCATCATGGACAACGCGGCCCGCGAGTTCGCCGCCGCGCACAAGGACATAACTCTGGTGGGACTGCGCTATTTCAACGTTTACGGGCCGCGCGAATATTACAAGGGCCGCGCCGCCAGCATGATGTTCCAGCTTTACAACCAGATGAAGGCCGGCAAGCGGCCCCGCATTTTTAAGTTCGGAGAACAGCTGCGCGACTTCGTCTATGTGAAGGACATTGTGCGCGGCAATCTGAACGCCCTGGACGCGGAAAAATCCTGCGTCTGCAACCTGGCCAGCGGAAAGCCCGGCAATTTTAACGAAGTGGTGGAGGCTCTTAACAAGGCTCTGGGACTGGATCTGGCGGCGGATTATTTTGACAACCCATACTCCTTCTACCAGAACAGGACGCAGGCGGATTTGCGCCTGGCCAAAACCATGCTGAACTACAGGCCAGAATGGAGCCTGGAGGACGGCATAACGGATTATGTGAAAATACTGGAAAAAAGCGGTGAAGTGAAGATTTGAAACATGGCTTCTTTACGCGACATCAAGAAACATATTGCCTCCGTTAAGAGCATCAAGCAGATAACCTACGCTATGAAGATGGTGGCGGCGGCACGTATAAAACGGGCGCAGGGGGCCATACTGGCTTCCCGTCCTTTCGCCAGAGAGATGGACCGCCTGATAGAGGACCTCTACTGCGAGCTGGGAGAGGAAGACCTTTCCTGCGCCGGGGCCCGTGAACTTTTTGAGGAACGCCCCGCCGGCGGTACGCTTTGCCTGTTGCTCGTTACCGCGGATAAGGGACTTTGCGGCTCCTTTAACACTAATTTACTCAAGGCCGCAACCGCCTGGCTGAAGGAGAATCGCGGCAGGAAGATCTGCGCCGTAACGGTGGGGCGCAAGGGACGGGATTTCCTGCGCCGCCTGAAGGGACTGGACCTGGAGATAGCTCACGAGATGGCGGGTATTTTCCCGAAGGCCGGCTACGTTCACGCCCAACTGCTGTCCGATTTTATCCTGAAGCTTTACAGGGAACGCCCTGTGGAGAGCGTAACCCTAATCTACAACGAGTTCAAGTCAATGATGGCGCAGCGCATAGTCAACAATCGTCTGTTGCCGCTGAAGCGCAGCATACTGGAGAAAGGTCCGGCGGAGCGGCATAAAGGCGGGGTTTTCTCTTTTGAACCCGGCAAAGCGGAGCTACTTGGCGCTCTGATACCCCGCCACATAGGGGCACAGCTTTACAGGACGCTGCTGGAATCGCAGGCGGCGGAGCTGGCGGCGCGCATGAACGCGATGGAGTCAGCTTCCAGGAACGCCACGGAGCTTATGGAAGATCTCACTTTGAAAATGAACAAGACGCGCCAGGCGATGATCACCACCGAGCTGAACGAAATAGTCAGCGGCTCGGAGGCCCTGGGCGGATAGTTACAGTTCAGGAGGAGTTCGCTTATATGAACACAGGGAAAATTGTGCAGATAATAGGGCCGGTGCTGGACATAGAGTTCCAGCAGGGCCGGTTGCCCAGGATACTGAATGCTCTCAGGATACAGTACCGCGAGGACGGGCATGAAAAAACGCTGGTGGCCGAAGTGGCCCAGCACTTGGGAGATAATACCGTGCGCGCCATCACGCTGGGCCCCACGACGGGTCTCGGCAAGGGCATAGAGGCGAAAGATACCGGTTCGCCGCTTAAAGTGCCCGTTGGAGAGGCCTGCCTCGGCCGCCTGATGGACGTGCTGGGCGAACCCAAAGACTATCGCGGCCCTATTGAAACCACCGAGTTCCTGCCGATACACCGCGAAGCTCCGCCGCTGACCGAGCAGAAAACTTCCCCTGAGATTTTTGAAACCGGCATCAAGGTCATAGACCTGCTGGCTCCGTTCATGAAGGGCGGCAAGGTGGGCCTTTTCGGCGGCGCCGGCGTGGGCAAGACCGTCATCATCATGGAACTCATCAACAACGTGGCCCGCGAGCACAAGGGCTGTTCCGTATTCGGCGGCGTGGGCGAACGCTCGCGCGAGGGCAACGATCTTTGGCTGGAAATGCAGGAATCCAGGCTTTCCGACGGTTCTACCGTGCTTTCCAAGACCGCGCTGGTGTACGGCCAGATGAACGAGCCCCCCGGCGCCCGCGCCCGCGTGGGCCTGACCGCCCTGACGCAGGCCGAGTATTTCCGCGACGTGAAGGGCAGGGACGTGCTGCTGTTCTTAGACAACGTGTTCCGCTATGTGCTGGCTAACGCCGAAGTCTCGGCCCTGCTGGGCCGTATGCCTTCCGCCGTCGGCTACCAACCCACGCTGACCACGGAGATAGGCTGGCTTGAGGAGCGCATCACCTCCACCAACAAAGGCTCCATCACCTCCATACAGGCAGTCTACGTTCCCGCCGACGACCTGACCGACCCCGGAGTGGCCGCCGTGTTCACGCACCTGGATGCCACCGTTGTACTGTCCCGCGGTATAGCGGAACTCGGCATCTACCCGGCTGTAGACCCGCTTGACTCTACCTCCCGCATCCTCGATCCCCGCGTGATCGGAAATGAGCATTACAATACCGCCCGCGGCATCCAGAAGATACTGCAGCGCTACAAGGAGTTGCAGGATATTATAGCTATCCTCGGCATAGACGAACTGTCCGATGAGGACAAGAAGACCGTTAACCGGGCGCGCAAGATACAGAAGTTTATGTCGCAACCGTTCTCAGTGGCAGAAAAATTCACCGGCCGCCCCGGCAAGTACGTGCCGCTGAAAGAAACCATACGCAGCTTCCAGGAAATACTCAGCGGCCGCCTTGACGAAATCCCCGAGCAGGCGTTCTGGATGGCCGGCGGCATAGACGAAGTGATAGAACGCGGCAAACAGCAACAGGCCTGATACGGCGCCATAGGTTAGCAATATGGGAAAAAAGCAGCTCCTCCTGACCATAGTAACCCCCGAGAAGACCGTCATCCGGGATACGCCGGTTGAGGCCGTCACCATACCGGCTTTTGAGGGGGAACTGGGCGTGTTGCCGGACCACGCTTCTTTCGTGGTACAGCTCAGAGAAGGACTGCTGCATTACAGGGAAGGCGGCCACAGGGAGATATTCGCCGTGTTGAGCGGCTTCGCTGAAATACACAAGAACAGGGTGATGGTGCTGGCCGAGGCCGCCGAACTGGCTAAAGAAGTGGACGAGGAGCGCGCCCGTCAGGCCTACCGGAAAGCCAAAGAAACGCTGGCGATACGCGGCGCGGATTTGGATCTGGACGAAGCCAGCATGGCCCTGCGCCGCGCCGCCGTCCGCATAAAGCTGGCAGAATTCCGGCGCAGGCACAAACAGCCATAAGGGCCCGTTAAAAAATATGGCTCATGACGGGATAGTATGGGTAGATTCCTTCCCCCCTTGTGGGGGAAGGTTAGGATGGGGGGAACGGTGAAGGAGAAAGCAAAGCATCTCAGGGCCAATATGACGGATACTGAGAGGTTGCTTTGGAGGCCATCTGGAAAGAAATATCCCCCCACCTCAATCCTCCCCCACAGGGGGGGAGGAAGGGAACATGGGAGGCAACCCATAGTAACTCGTCATGATCCGCATTTAGTAGTAGGCAGGCAAAAAAGTTTAAGTGTAAGGAGGTTTATGAATATACCTAAACCGTGTTCCCTGGGGGTTCTGCTCCTATGCGCCGGTGTAATGCCCGCTGGGGCCGTTATGGACGGGGCGGGGCATGATTTCTTCCCGGTTACTGCGATATTCACTTCCTCCGCCAGTGTTCTGGGAGGACAGGGATTGCTTGTAACTTATGGAATAAATGCCGGCACAATTACGCTTACCGGCGGCATTACGGCCTCCAGTGGCGCTTTTACGCAAACAGGGGGTACGCTTTACAGTCTGCAAACCTCCTCAGGGATCAATGTGCTGGCGGGCACGGTAAGCGCGCCTTTCTTTGCCGGCAATGGCGCGGCGCTGAGCAACGTAACGGCATCTTCGGTAGCGGCAGCCGGCGTGCGGCCCGGTTCGCTAGCGACGGGAGCTATAGTTGATGCGGACATAAATGCTTCCGCAGCCATAGCGCCTTCAAAGATAGCGGGGACGGCGGCCGTGCTTGGGGCGAACAGCTACACCGGGGCGCAAACGCTGCCCGGAGACCCCGTTTCCGCGCTACAGATAGCTACCAAGCAGTATGTGGATGCCGAAGGCGCCTGCCCCGCGGGCATGGCTTATATCCCCGGCCCTTACCCCTATTGCATTGATAAGTATGAGGCCTATCTGGCAGGCGGGACAGTAACCAACTGTACCTGTACCGATGGTTCCCAGGCTGAGGTAGACGCCTGTGCCAGCACTGCCGTAGCCGGTTCCGCTGTGACACAAACCCCTCTGGTCAATATCAACTGGTGCGCGGCCAAGAAGGCATGTCAGAACGCGGGGAAACACCTGCTTAGCAATTCCGAATGGTTTAACGCGGCAAACTATAAAGGGAGCAAGTGGAACATCACGGCCGAGGAGACCGCAGAAGCGATGGTATGTAATACATCCGGTGGCGTCGCCACTCTCACAGGAGCGCGAACTGCCTGTGTCACCTAGGAAGGGGTTTACGATATGATTGGCAATGTCTGGGAGTGGGTAGACTTTGTGATGACCGCTGACCCCACAAATGGGCTAGGCAATGGCTATGTCACAGGCTATGATTTTGCCACAGGGATACCGACTTCTGTAGGCGCTTCAGCTAATGCTTATGGCAACGATGATTACTGGGCATATAACGGTGCCGCCAGCGCTGCCAGGGCGGTGATCCGGGGCGGCTACTGGGCCGACGGCGCGATCGCCGGGGTGTTCGCCTTCATCGCGAGCACCGCCCCGTCCACCGTGGCCCCGACCATCGGGTTCCGCTGCGGTAGGCGCAGATAATCTGAAATCTGGTGCGCCGAGAAAAGTGTATTAGGTCTTGCCGGTGAACTGCTGGTGTATGTTTGACTGGTGGCAAGTCCGGCTTGGGATAGGGGTGCCGGTTGCGCGGCTGGGTTACTTCGCTTCCAGGGCGCTAAGACGGGTTTCGTGGTTGGAAAGTTTGGTTTTAGACCTATGGTCATGCCGTAACAAGAGCTATGCTCCTCAGACGGCCATGTTCCATAATCTTGCCGCCGCGTATTGCGTCGTGATTGCGGTAAGATATCGCCTCCGCGGGTAACTGCTCAGGTAGCCAGAATCCAGAAGCCAGAATTCAGAATAATCTGCAAC